>JBEEGX010000114.1:0-13432 GCA_041167105.1 Verrucomicrobiota bacterium | reverse complement strand
TCTGGGTCCCCAAGCGGAAGGAACACGCGAAAAAATCGCCAAACGAAATCCCGGAGAGCGATCGCGATTATTATCTCGAACGAAAATATCCGAGCTACGGCAATCTCGCGCCGCGCGACATCTCATCGCGCGCGGCCAAGGAAGTTTGCGATGAAGGCCGCGGGGTCGGTCCTGGCGGTCGCGGTGTGTATCTCGATTTTGCGGATGCGATCAAGCGCTTCGGACAGGAAACAATCAGCGAACGTTACGGAAATCTGTTCGAGATTTACGAGAAGATCACCGGCGAGAATGCCTACGAGGTCCCGATGCGAATTTATCCGGCGGTGCATTACACCATGGGCGGATTGTGGGTGGATTACAATTTGATGAGCAACGTGCCCGGCCTTTTCGTCATCGGCGAAGCGAACTTTTCCGATCACGGCGCGAACCGTCTCGGCGCCAGCGCGCTCATGCAGGGATTGGCCGATGGCTATTTCGTTTTGCCTTACACGTTGCCTAACTATCTCGCGCCGCAGATGGGCAAACGGCCGAAGATCGACAATGCCGCATTCAAAGACGCCGAACGCAATGTCCGCGCTAAGATCGACAAGTTACTTTCGACCAGCGGTAATTGTTCCCTCGATTCGATTCATCGCGAGCTCGGCGCGTTGCTCTGGGACAAATGCGGCATGACGCGCAACGCCGCCGGCTTGCGCGAAACGCTCCAAAAAATTCCCGAGCTGCGCGAAAAGTTCTGGCGCGAAGTGTGCGTGCCCGGCAACGGTGAAGATTTCAATCAATCACTCGAACGCGCCGGACGCGTCGCCGATTTCCTCGAGTTCGCCGAGCTCATGGTGACGGACGCGCTCGAGCGCGACGAATCATGCGGCGGACATTTTCGGGAAGAACATCAAACACCCGACGGCGAAGCATTGCGCGACGACGAAAACTTTGCGTTCGTATCCGCCTGGGAATTTCAAGGCGCGAATGGATCTATTGCGGCGCCGAAATTGCATCGGGAAGCGTTGCAGTTCGAAACCGTTCACCTTACGCAAAGGAGCTACAAATGAACTTCAATCTTCGCGTCTGGCGTCAACAAGATCGACAATCGCAGGGGCGGCTCGTCCATTACGAAGCGCACGACATTTCGCCGAACGCCTCGTTTCTCGAAATGCTCGACATCGTGAACGAAGAACT
Organism: Verrucomicrobiota bacterium; assembly: GCA_041167105.1. GTDB lineage: Bacteria > Verrucomicrobiota > Verrucomicrobiia > Chthoniobacterales > UBA10450 > JAJPGZ01. The sequence continues at coordinate 12,256 of JBEEGX010000114.1, read as the reverse complement.
AACGCTGCGCGGCGAACTGCCCATCGCGTTCGATTCCGACTGTCGCGAAGGAATTTGCGGCACTTGTTCGTTAACGGTGAATGGCGAAGCACACGGACCCGATCATCCCGGAGCGGTTTGCGAACTTTACATGCGCAAATTTCGTGATGGCGAAACGATCACGATCGAACCATTCCGCGTCCGCTCATTTCCTATCGTGAAAGATCTCGTGGTCGATCGCGGCGCGCTTGACCGCATCGTGCAGGCCGGCGGATTTATTTCCGCGCGCGCCGGTTCCGCGCCCGAAGCAAACGCAATTCTGGTTCCGAAACACGAAGCCGACATCGCGATGGAGGCGGCGGCATGTATCGGCTGCGGCGCTTGCGCGGCGGCATGTCCAAATGCGAGCGCGATGTTGTTTACGTCAGCCAAGGTTTCGCATCTCGCGCATTTGCCGCAAGGGAGTCCGGAGCGCGAATCGCGCGTCTTGAAAATGGTTGAGCGAATGGATGCGGAAGGTTTCGGCAACTGCACCAACACTTACGAATGCGAAGCAGTTTGCCCCGCCGAGATCAGCGCGAGTTTTATCGCGAAGCTCAATCGCGAATACACGCGCGCGAGTTTCCGCCGAGGCGCCGTGGAATAGTTAGGCCGTTTCGCACGCGCACGTCCACAACTTCGGGTCGAGCTCCGCTTTCGCCCGATTTGCCACAAGATCGACATCTACATTCCGGCGCATCACCGCGAACATTGTCGATCCGGACCCGGACATGAGCGCGGCGCCGACTTCCGGCTGCGCGCCCAACCACATTTTCATTCGCGCGAGAAAAACGAATTTCTCGAACACCGGCCGCTCGAGATCGTTGACGAACGTTAGTTTGCCAAACGTCTGCGGCGCATATGAAACATTCTGCAACTCGCGCGAATCTTTCCAGCGCGAGTAAGCCCACGCCGTCGGAACGCCGAATGGCGGCTTCAACAGTAAGATCGACAATCGTTCGTGCGCTTCAAACGGCAGAACGATCTCACCGCGTCCTTTGCAAATCGCGGCCGATCCAAAAATGAAGAACGGAACGTCCGACCCGATTTGTTCCGCCATTTTCGCAAGCGCTTCGCGCGGCAAGTTCGTTTCGAAGAGTTGATTCAACGCGAGCAAGGTCGAAGCGGCATCGCTGCTGCCCCCGCCAAGTCCGGCGCCGTGCGGAATTTTTTTCTCCAGCTTGATCGACACGCCGCCTTTGCTCTTCGTCTGCTCGAAGAAAACTTTCGCGGCGCGGACGACAAGATTGTCGTCGCCGCTCGGAATCGACGGATCGTCGCAATTAAAATCGATCCAGCGATTCTGTTTTTCGATGTCGATCTTGTCGCAAAGCGAAATAGGCACGATCGACGTTTCAATCTCGTGAAAACCGTCCGCTCGTTTTCCGAGCACACGCAACGACAGATTTATCTTCGCCGGCGCCAGCACTTCCATGGCTTGCAATTTGTTCCGCAAGTCGGAAGAAGGAAAACATGAATTCGCTCGCCGCCGACAAAATCATTGTCGCGCTGGATGTGCCCGCGAAAAGCGACGCGCTCAAACTCGTCGAACAATTGCGCGACCAAATTTCGTTCTTCAAAATCGGCCTTCAACTTTACACCGCGGAAGGACCGGCAATCGTTCGCGAAATTCTCGGCACCGGCGCGAAAGTTTTTCTCGATCTTAAATTGCATGACATTCCGCACACGGTGGCGCGCGCGGTCGAGTCGGCCGTCGGACTCGGCGTGCAGATGCTGACGATTCATCTCAGCGGCGGAAGTGAAATGGTGCGCGCGGCCGCGATCGCGAGCGGCCACGACATGACGCTGCTCGGAGTGACGATGCTGACGAGTTTGAATCAACATTCGCTGAGCGAGCTCGGCATTTCCGACAAGATCGACAATCAAGTTGCGCGGCTTGCCAGGCTCGGCGTCGCCGCCGGCGTCAACGGCGTCGTCGCCAGTCCACACGAAACGCGCGCGCTGCGCGAATTGTTCGGCAACAAAATCGTCATCGTGACGCCGGGGGTGCGACCGAGTTGGAGCGAAGCCGGCGATCAACGTCGGGTGATGACGCCGCGCGAAGCCAGCGATGCGGGCGCGGATTATCTGGTCATCGGCCGGCCAATTCTTGCCGCGAAAAATCCGAGCGACGCCGCCGCACGAATTCTCGAAGAGCTAAGCGCGTAGATGTCGATCTTCGACACGCTCGCGATTTATGACGACGAATCTTCGCGCTCAGCTGCGATAAATATGGCGATTGATGAAGCGCTGCTTGAAAGCGCGAATGCGCCGACGATTCGCTTTTATCGTTGGGACCACGCCGCGCTTTCCTTCGGATATTTCGGAAAGTTCGCCGATGTGGCGAACGAACCGCGCGACCTCGTCAGGCGCTGGACCGGCGGCGGAATTGTTTTGCACGGTGACGACCTGACCTACGGCCTGATGATTCCAGCGGGCGATTCCGCTTTCGCGGGATCGCCCATGTCGATCTACGAAAAGACGCACGCGGCGATTCAATGCGCGATTGGCGCTGCGGCTGAGCTTGCATTGCAACCTTCAGCGAAAATTTCCGATTCGTGTTTCGCGAATCCGGTTCGCGCCGATGTCATGCTCGACGGAAAAAAAATTGCCGGAGCGGCGCAGCGAAAAACGCGTCGCGGTCTTCTGCAACAGGGCAGCATTCAATATGTCGATCTTGCGCCGGACTTCGCGGAGCGCTTCGCGCACGAACTGGCCGCGAACGTAATCGACTGCAAGATCGACAATCACATTCTCGAACGCGCGCATGAAATTGCGGCCGCAAAATACGGGACCGATGCGTGGCTGCGCCGTCGTTGATCTTTGACAATTCACGCGCCGCCCAACTATTCTGCTGTCGTGGAAGCGTTCGCCGGGACTGCAGCGAAAACCGCTCCTCGTTCCGGTCGTCTGGCGCGAGTGGCGCAGGTGGCGCAGCCGCATCTCGACGCGGTCGATAAACGCATTATCGCGCAAGCCGCCGCGTTCGATCCGGCGATCGAAGGTTACGTTACCTACGCAATCGGCGGACGCGGAAAACGTTTGCGGCCGCTGGTGGCGCTTCTTTCCGGTGGTGCGACCGGCCCAGTAAAAAGCGAACATGTCGATCTTGCAGTGATCGTGGAGTTGATCCACATCGCCACGCTCGTTCACGACGACATCATGGATGAAGCCGATCGACGTCGCGGCGAGCCGACCGTGAATGCGCGCTGGGGAAATTCGCTCAGCGTGTTGTTAGGCGATGTGCTCTTCGCGCACGCGTTGACCTTGTCCGCGAATTTCGACGAACCGGAAATCAGCCGGGCGATTGCGCGCACGGCGAGCGAAGTTTGCTCCGGCGAGATGATCCAGACACAACGGCGTTTCGATCTGCAACTGCGCGTTGAAGATTATTTGCACATCGTGGAAATGAAAACCGGTTCGCTTTTCGCCGTCGCGGGAGAGCTCGCCGGCGGGATCAGCGGCGCGACGAAGGACAAGATCGACATCTTGCGCCAGTTCGGGTCGCGCATCGGGACGGCGTATCAGATTTACGATGATTGCCTCGATCTCGCGGGCACCGAAGCGAAAACGGGCAAGACGCTCGGGACCGATTTGCGCAAAGGAAAATTCACGCTGCCGGTTTTGAATTTTCTCCAGCGCGCATCCGAAACGGAGCGCGCGCGCTGCGCCGAATGGATTTTGGAAGGGCGCACCATGGAAGTGGCAGAGTTATTGCGCAACGGCGCGACCAACGGCTCGCTCAACGCCTCGATTAATACTGGCGCGGAAATGATTCGCGAAGCGCAGCCATTGCTCGCGACGCTTGCGCCTAACGAGCACACGAATGCGTTGCGCGAACTCGCCGATGCGTTGATCGAGATGCTCGAGCAGCTGCGGATGTAATGTCGCAACTCAAAATTCGCGAGATGCCGCAGGACGAGCGGCCGCGCGAAAAACTCTCGGCGCACGGCGCGAATGCGTTGAGCGATGCGGAACTGATTGCGATCCTGCTGCGCACCGGCGTTACCGGAAAGAACGTTGTCGATCTTGCACGCGAGTTGTTGAAGCAATACGGATCGTTGCGCGAATTGAGCCGATGCACGGTGGACGAACTGTCGAAAATTCGCGGAGTCGGTCCGGCCAAGGCGTTGCATTTGGTTGCGGCATTCGGTTTAGGCCAACGTTTATCGCAGCAAACATTATCGAAACAGAAACTGGATTCGCCTGAGCTTGTGCACGAATTGCTCGGCGAAGAAATGCGAAAGCTGCGCAAAGAATCGCTCCGCGTTGTCCTGCTCGACACCCGCTATCATCTCATCCGCGTGGAGGAAGTTTCGGTCGGCAGCGTTAATGAGAGCATCGCCCATCCGCGCGATGTTTTTCGCCCCGCGCTCATCGGATCGGCCTACGCTGTCATCGTCGTGCACAATCATCCATCGGGCGATGCGTCGCCGAGCCAGACCGATTACAGCCTAACGAGACGACTTTCGGAAGCGGCGGAGCTTTTGCAGATCAAATTGCTCGATCACGTAATTATTGGTGATGGCGAGCCGGGCTATTTCAGTTTCAAAGAGGCCGGCGTGTTGTGAATGTGACGATTCATCCAACGGCGATTGTCGATCCTGCGGCCACGATCGGTGCAAGATCGACAATTCAATCTCACGTTGTCATCGAAGGTGATGTGCTGATCGGCGAAAACAATTTGATCGGTCACGGCGCGATCATCGGCACGCCGCCGCAAGACCTTTCGTTTTCGGCGGAAACGAAGAGCGGCGTCGTTATCGGAAACAACAACGTCATCCGCGAGCTGTGCACGATTCATCGCGGCGCGACAGAAGGATCGACGACGAAAATTGGCGACAATAATTTTCTCATGGTGGGCGCGCACGTCGGACACAACTGTGAGATCGGCAACAACGTCGTCATCGCGAACAATTGCTTGCTGGCCGGACATGTGCGCGTCGGTGACGGCGTATTTCTCGGCGGCGGATCGACATTTCATCAGCACATGCGCATCGGCCGGCTGGTCATGGTGCAGGGTAGCTCGGCGTTTGGAAAAGATTTGCCGCCGTTCACGCTTTGCGCCGAGCGGAACTCAGTCATGGGACTCAACGTCATCGGTCTGAAGCGCGCCGGATTTACCGTGCAAGATCGACAAGAGATCAAAGCCGCTTTCAAACTGATTTACTTGAGCGGACTCAATATTTCGCAGGCGCTTGAGAAAGCCGCGGCGATGAAAGTCGGCGCGGCCGCGCGCGAGTTCTTCGATTTCGTGGCCGAAGCGAAGAAGCGCGGTCTCTGCCCGTATCGCGGCAAAGGCGAAGGCGAATTGTCGATTTGATTGGTAGGGTCGGCGCGCTGCGCCGACCGCGGACGCCGCAGCGCGGCGTCCCTACCGTAATCCTAACAGCGCCAGCATTCGTCCGGTCTTTCCTTTTTCCGCGCGGTAGGAATAGAACGAATCGAGATCGCACGCGGTGCACACGCCGCTGTCATGAACTTGCTGCACGCCGGCGGCGCGACATTGCTCGCGGATTTGCGCGGCGAAATCCATTTCGTAATGCGGCGGGCGAATGCATGGACTGAGCTGCACAATCATTTCTGCCGGATCCGAGCCGAATCGTTCGCGCATCAGATTGATGGCGTTCGCGGAAATGTTTAGCGCTGTCCCTTTCTTTCCGGAATGGACGAGACCGATTGCCGGCGTTTTTGGATCGACAATGTAAACGGCGCAACAATCGGCGACGTAAATACCGAGCGCAATCCGGCGCTGATTGGTGATCAAGCCGTCGCAGCCGGCACGGCTGCCGCTACAGTCTGCAAGATCGACAATCGCCACCTTGTTTCCATGAATTTGCTCTGCAGTGACGAGTGGCCAGTCGGCAAGTCCTAACGAAAGCCGCGCTTCGCGGTGAGCCGCATCGAGACGTTGCAGCACTTCGGCTTTGTCGTGCGAAACATCGATTCCCGGAATTCGCCTAACAAACGCGCTGATACAAACGCCGGTCGCGTCGAGCGCGGGGAAATGTTCGATCGGCAGCGGCGCGTCAGTGCGACGCGTTTCGCTTCCAGTCTCCGGCGGCGTCCCTGTCACTGCTCGTGTCGTAGATTGTCGATCTTGTCGCGTGCGGAGTGATGCCATTGAAGGCCTCGGTGTAAGTGCTCTGCTCGCCGGTCACGCGATCGAATTCCGCGAGCGAAGCATTGTAACCGAAGAGCGCTTGCAGCTTGGTCGATTCGGCCGTGGCCAGCTGCACCTGCGCGTTCAAGACATCGAGCTGGGTGCCGGCGCCGGCATCGAGTCGCGCCTTGGCCAAGCGCAATGCTTCGTTCGCCTGCTCGACATTTTTTTCCTGGCTCTGAATCAATTCCTTGTTCTGGATCAAATTCGAATACGCCTGTTGAATCTCGAGCTCGACCTGCCGCACATCGTCGTCATACGTGATCTTCTGTTGCGACAGGATCGCGCGTTGCTGCTTCACGCGTCCGTAGGTTTCGCCGCTGTCCCACAAATTCCAATTGCCCTGCAAACCGAAAACCCAACCGCGCGACACATCGTCGATGCTGGTATTGAACGGCGAACTGATCACTTCGTAGCCGCCGGTGGAAGTGAAGTTCGGCATGAATCCGCCGAGCGCGACGTGCACCTGCTCGATTTGATTAAGCACATTCGCGCGCGCTTGTTTCAAAAACGGCCGGCGTTGCTTGCCCATTTCAATTGCGCTGACCAACGCAATCGGACGGTCTTCGAAAGGCAAATCGCCGACTGCTTCCAAGGGCGGACCGCCGCCGCGGCGCGGATCGAAATCAAGACCAAGAGTTTTCGCGAGTTGCAACTGCGAGATGCGATAGGCATTTCGCGCGGAGATTAATTGCGGGATCTGATTCGAAAGCGCGACCTGCGCTTGCAGCACGTTGAAGCGCGGAACGGTGCCGGCTTCGAAACGGTTTTGTTGATCTTTCAATTGGCTCTCGAGCAGGCGCACCTGCTCTTCCTGCACGCCGATGAGCGCGAGATTGACCACGACCTGATAGAACTGCGTCTTCACCGTCGCGATGACCTGGTCGAGAATATTTCGAAAGGCGAAATAGGCGCTGTCGCGTTGGAAGAACGTGCCGCGAATCGCGCGAAAGGTGCTGTAATTGGCGACGAGCTGAGAGCCGGTGACGTTAATCTGATACGAATACTGCGTCAGCTTCACGTTCGGCGCGCTCTGGAAACCAGAGTTCGGTGGCCCGTTAAGGGTACTTGATCTGGTGGTGTTCAGCTTCGGATCGGTGAAATTGAAGTTGGCGTTCGGCGTCACGTGCGGCAGCGCTTGCGCGGTAATTTCGAGCACCACGCCTTTCGTGCGCTCGATTTCCTGGATGCCTTTAAGAATATCGGGGTTGCGTCGCAGCGCGGTCAGGATCGCTTCATTCAATGTAAACCGCGGCGTCATCAGACCGACGTGCAGCTCGCTCGATGTCGATCTTGTACTTGTCGATCTTGCTTCATCGCCGGCGCGCGCGACCAGCGGCGCGATGCAAAAAATCGCGGCGGCGCACATTACAAATCGTGTTCGCGTTGCCATCGGGTCCGAGAATTAGATGCGTGAAAACCGCCGGCGGATTCAGTCCACGGCGCTTTTGCCGTTGTGTGATAACACTGCCGCCGAAGGAATAGCAATCATTTCGATTGGCAGTAGTCGTAAATTTTCGAGTAAATGTGCAGCCAGTTTTTCTGCTCGTCCGGCGTCAGGTGGTCCATCATTTTCAATAGGTTACCGACCATCTCCTCGCGAATGCGCCGGACCAGAGCCGAGCCTTTCGGCGTGATACAGACCATGACTTTGCGTCGATCGTCCGGCGGGATCGAGCGCACGACATAGTCACTCGTCTCGAGCCGCGCGACCAATCCGCTCGCCGCCGCGGTCGTGTGCCCCATCTTTTGCGCGATGGCCGACATGGTAAGCACTTCCTTTTGGTCGAGATACGTGAGCAGGAAATATTGCGCGAAAGAAACATTGCCGGGCGCGAGTTCCTTCGAGAGGTGCAACATGAAACACCGCTGCAATTGCATGATGATGCTGGCGAGGCGCTCGACATCAGCGCGACTCTTGCGCTCTTCTTTGGCAACGACGCTGGCGACTGATCCGTTCAACCGCGCAACGTAAAGTGGCGCGCGGCGGCGGTCAACGGGCTCAAATCCAAATTTCGATGTCGATCTTGTCCCCGCGTCCTAATTTCTTGCCCGCTTCGATGCGGCCAAGCGCATTCGCCTGGCTCAATCCGAAAAGCGCATGCGATTCCTGGCGGCCGCTCGGTGAAAATTTTCCGTCGAACAATTTGCCGCGCACGTAATGCGGTCGCTTCGCATCGTCATTTGCAAGATCGACATCTAACTCTGCGGCGAATGTCGGCGGCGCGAGCGCGCATGCGCCCGCTAATTTCCAAATCGCCGGCCTCACAAATCGCAGAAATGTCACGAAAACCGAAACGGGATTTCCCGGCAGACCGAAAACGATGCAGTCGTTGAGTCGCGCGAACAAAAACGGTTTGCCCGGCTTGATCGCGACGCGCCAAATGTCGATCTTCGCGCCGAGGTTTTCGAGCGCGCGACGCACGAGATCGTGCTCGCCGACGGAAACGCCGCCGCTAATGAGCAAGACGCGTTGTTTCGAGGCTCGCTCGATTGAACGCGTGAGCGTTTCGAGTTCGTCCGGACAATGCTCGGCGAATGCGACGCGTGCATCGACGCCGCGCACGAGCGCCGCGAGCAAAGTCGAATTGCTGTCATAAATTTGTCCGGATTGAAGCGGCGCACTACCGCGGACCAATTCATCGCCGGTTGAAATAACAGCCGCGGTCACTTCGCCGCCGATTGCAAGATCGACAATTCCTTGTGAAGCAAGCAGCGCGAGCTTCGTCGCCGTGATGCGTTCGCCTTGGCCGAGAATCCGTTGGCCTTCGCTCAAATCGCAGCCGCGCCGTCGAATGAAATCGCCGATGTCGATCTTGCAATTCACCGCGATGTATTCGCCATCGCGCGCGACATCTTCCTGCATCACGACCGCGTTTGCGCCGGAAGGAATCGGCGCGCCCGTGAAAATGCGCACCGCTTCGCCCGCATTCACGCGCAGTTGTCGATGTAATCCAGCCGGTTGTTCGCCGACCACGCGATAACGATTCCCGCCGGCCATCACCGCGTATCCGTCCATCGCCGAATTGTCGAACAACGGCAGTGGTAAGCGCGCGCGCACATCATTCGCCGCAAAACAATTTAGCGCCGCATCAAGATCGACATGGCGCGCCGGCAATACGGCAATCGTTTCGAGAATCTTCGCGCGCGCTTCTTCTTCGCTGATCATGCGGTCAAATTGAACAGAAGATAACGAAGAAAACAAAGACACTGAAATACTGAGGCAGCGTTAATTTGCGGCGCGATCCATCCGCACGTCGTGGCAAAACCGAAAATAGGCGACTAACTACTCGATTGGAGAAGATGCCTTCGCTCTATCAGCGTCACCAAACCAGCACAACCGCGGCGCGCGGATGTCGCTCCATTTTCGTTGTGGCAGTGGCGTTCGTTTTTCTCGGCGTCCTCACTGCGCGAGCACAGGATGCGTCGATCGAGCGGTTGCTCAAAAAACTCCCACCGCCAGAGACGCTGGTGACGCGGCCGCCGGCGATCCCGGCCGATCAACTCGAAGTCCTGAATGATTCCCTAACGACAAGAATCGGAACGACGTGTGCCTACGGCAATTGGATGGCGGCGAGATCGTATGCCGAGCGCCTCGCGCAGGCGCATCCGAACAATCCCTGGGTGCATTGCATCCGCGGTCAGGTTGCCGTGCAGGCCACGCGGTTTTCGGAAGCAGCGGCCGCGTTCAATCAGGCGCTGAAGGTGCGACCGAAGTTTTCTTACGCGCATTTGCAGCTCGGCTCGGTCGAAGTTGTGCAACAGCATTTTGCGACTGCGATTCCCTATTTTAAGAAATACGTCGAGCTCGAGCCTAACGAACCCATCGGCTGGGTCTTTCTCAGTGGCTGCAACGAAAAGCTCGGGCGCGGCAAAGAGTGCCTGGAGTATGCCAAACGCGGCATTGCGACCGGCCCGCAATATCCCGGCACCTGGCTCCAGCTCGCGCATGCCGAGAACGCCGTCGGTCACCCCGATAATGCCAAACGCGCTCTGGCCAAGGCTGAGCAGTTGATGCGCAGCAGGTGACCGATTGCTCAAAGTCCGATAGGACAATCGATAAATTCGAACGGCAGCTCGAACTTCTGCGATAAATGCGCGGCGAGCGCTTTCACGCCGAAAGTTTCCGTCGCGTAGTGACCGCCGAGAACGAGATTCATTTGCAATTCTTCGGCGGCGACCGCGGCCCAATGCGGCGCTTCACCCGTGATAAACATGTCGATCTTGTCCTCGGCCACGCGATAGATTTCGCCACCAGCGCCGCCGGTGATGACGCCGATCGCGGAAGTCTTTTCCGGACCGAACAAAAATGTTTTTGGTTCCGCGCCCAGCGTCTTGCTCAATTGCTGAATCAATTCATCACGCGGGATCGACATTTCCGCTTTGATCCCGATGAGGCTGCCTTTCTCTTCGAAAAACGGTTGCGTGTTCGTCAGGCCAAGTGCATGCGCAAGCTGCGCGTTGTTGCCAACTTCGGGATGAATGTCGAGCGGCAGATGCGCGCTGTAGAGCGCGATGTCGTTCTCGAAGGCGAGCTTCAACTGGCGTCGCAACGCGTCGCTCACCGGTCGCAAGCCGGGCCAAAACAATCCGTGATGCACTAGTAAAAGATCGACATGTGCATTTGCGGCGGCTGTGAGAACGCGGGTCGAGACATCGACCGCGGCGCCGATTTTCGTCACGCGGCCGGAGTTTTCGATCTGCAATCCATTGAGCGCATTGTCCCAATCGCCGATCTCGGCCACGCGCAAGTAAGCGTTGGTGTATTCGACGATTTCGCCTAACGAAGTCATTTGAGCTGCAGCAAACAGTGTCGAATCGCTGGAACTAATCAAAATGTGTTTGCGGTACGCCTGCGGTGAAGCGCACGCTTGTGGCGATGATCAAGCACGACTGGCCGTTCGCCGTTCTGGCCGCGCTCGCGCTCGCGCTGGTGCTGACGAATCTCGGCGCCGATTATTTGTGGGCGGATGAAGGAGACACGGCGGTCTTCGCGCAGAATGTCCTGAAGTTCGGCGTGCCGAAATCGTGGGATGGGCGCGCGTTTGTCGATTATGAGGGGCGGCGGACAAACGATCGATTGATCATGGTCGGTCATCCGTGGGCGCAATATTACATCGCCGCGGGTTCTCTCGCGATCTTCGGCCGAAACGCATTCGCGGTGCGACTGCCGTTTGCTCTCGCGGGTTGGATGTCGATCTTGCTCGTTTACGGATTTGTCAGGCGAATCACGGCCGCGCGTTCCGCCGCGTTTTGCGCGGCGGCGCTGATGACGCTTTCGATTCCATTTCTCCTCTACTGCCGGCAGGCCCGCTACTACGGCGTGAGCATGCTGCTCACGGTGGCGATGTTTTGGATTTTCTTCAAAATGAAATCGCTTCGGCAATGTCTCGCGCTCGCGTTTTGCGCGATCGTTTTGTTTCATTGCATGCCGTTCGGCATCCCGCCGTATGTTGCGCTCGGCCTAACGGCGTTCTTGTATCGGCCGTGGGCGGAGCAACGCCGCTGGTTTTTAATTTCGATACCGATCGTCGCCGTCTTCACCTTGCCGTGGCTCGCGCTTGCGCGCACCGGCTATTCGCATGATGTCGATCCTCTTCCGTCAATCGCGGTCTTCTTCGGCCGTTGTCTGCAATACGTCGTGGAATGCGCGTCGGTCACACCGGTCATCGGCATCGCAATTCTCTTCCTCTTTTGCCTGGCGCGCGCGAAACGCGGTCGTGATGCTCGCCATGAGTACATGTCGATCTTTCGCGGAGACGAATTCGCGTTCCTGCTCGCGACGGTGCTGACGTTGCTGTGTTACGCGGGCGCAATCGCATTCACTAAATCCGGTTACGGACTTTGGCTCGTCGGCATTCGTTATACCGCCGGCGACCTTCCGCTGGTCGCGATCGCCGCCGCATTGTTAATTGAAAAAGCCGCTGGCGATCGTCCGGTGTTATGGTTGTCGCTGCTATTGATCTTTGTCTTTACGAAATTCGCGCAGCTGACGCCGTGGCCATTTACCAAAATCGCGAACTTCGGCGGCAACGAAATTGTCGAAGCCCATGTTCCGTTCACGACGAGCGCGCG
>JBEEGX010000113.1:0-17113 GCA_041167105.1 Verrucomicrobiota bacterium | reverse complement strand
CCATTCCGGCATCATGTGGTTGATCTTCGCGTGCGCGGCGGCGATCGCGCCGGTGGGATTACTCATCTTTCGCAATTACATCCGCGTGCCGGAAGCCGGTCGCGCAGATTGATCAGCGGTAAATTCGATTGTCGATCTTGCGCGGACGCGTACGTTTTCGCGTGATCCAATTCCCGAAACGGCCACAGCGATCATCGCGCGGAATGTTGGTTTTCTGCGCGGTCGTGTTCGTTGCGCTCACGGGGGTGGCGATATTTTTGAGTCAGGCCGGGGCCCAACGAAAAGAAAACAATTCTATGAACACTCCATCTTCGAGCAGCGAAGCGTCATCACCTGCAGCCGACACGGTTGCCACTACAGCAAAGCCTAACGAGGCCGAGCTGCGCAAAAAATTGACGCCGCAGCAATATCATGTCACGCAGATGTGCGGAACGGAGCCGCCGTTTCAGAACGCGTATTGGGACAATCATCGCGCCGGCATCTATGTCGATGTTGTTAGCGGGGAACCGCTCTTTAGTTCGCTCGACAAGTTCGACAGCGGCTCGGGCTGGCCCAGTTTTACGAAGCCGATCGACAAAGCGCACGTGGCGGAGAAATCCGATCGTTCGGTCGGTATGGAGCGGGTGGAAGTGCGCTCGAGCAGAAGTGATTCGCATCTCGGCCACGTCTTCGATGACGGCCCTGGGCCGACGCACGCGCGTTACTGCATCAACTCGGCGGCCTTGAGATTTATTCCGGTGGAAAAATTGCAGGAAGAGGGTTACGGCGAATATCTGTCCTTATTTGAGAAAAAGAAGTGACGCGCACAGCTCTTTTTTGATTCACTTTCGGCCATGCCAGAGACGGAAGAAACGACTAGCTCGCGAATTTCGAGCGAAGAGAAGACGGCGCTGAGCACATACATCGGCGTTGCCCTCATCGCCGTCCTGGGCGCATCGGCGCTTTATTTTTTCTTCTTCTCCCGGGCAAAAAACAGCGAAGTTACGGGATACGATCCCAACCGGCCAGTGCCGACTGACGCCGTTCTCAAAGTGCGTTTGAAGACGAATGTTTATCACGTCGTGCGCGAGAACGGCACCGAGACCGCGTTTCAAAACGCATACTGGGATAAGTTCGAGCCCGGTATCTATGTCGATGTCATCGCTGGCGATCCGCTCTTTACCTCACTCGATAAATACGATCCCGGCAACGGCAGACCAACGTTTAGCAAACCGATCTCGCCCGATTTATTAGTCGAACGCCCAGACAACTCTTTCGACATGCAACGCGTCGAAGTCCGGGCCAAGCACAGCGACGCGCATCTCGGTCATGTCTTTGCCGATCCGAAATCGCCGTCCGGCCGCCGCTACGCGATCAACTCTTGTGCGCTGCGTTTCATTCCGCGCGAAGACATGTCGACTGCGGGTTATGCAAATTATCGCCAGCTGCTCGACGGTGCACAAGCGGCGTCGCCCGCGCCTCCCAGGTGAACAAGATCGACGATGTCGATCTTAGCGAAGTCGCCTAACAAATCGCACGACACACTCGCGCTCATCGCCGGTATCGCGGCGTTCGGGACGTGGGGATTGATTCCGGTTTACTGGAAGCTGCTCAAGGATGTTCCGGCGTCGGAAATTCTCGCGCACCGGTTTGTCTGGACGAGTTTGTTTCTCATCGCGCTGCTTTCGTGGCAGCGACGTTGGCGTGAAGTCGCCGCCGTCGTGCGCTCGCCGCAGGCCATCACTTATTGTCTGGCCAGCGGACTCATGATCGCGCTGAACTGGCTGCAATTTATTTGGGCGGTGAACATCGGCCGCGTGCTCGAGACCAGTCTCGGCTATTTCATGGTGCCGCTCGTGAATGTTTTGTTAGGCGCGGTGTTTCTGCGCGAGAAACTAACGCGCCTGCAATTAGTTTCCGTCGTTCTGGCGACGCTCAGTGTTTTTAATCTGACTTTCGGTTACGGTCAGGTCCCATGGATCGCACTCGGCCTATGCATGTCGTTCGGCTTATACGGACTGCTGCGCAAACAATCCGGCACCGCCGCGATTCCGGGACTGTTTTTGGAGACCGTGTTGCTGGTCCCGGTCGCGCTCGTGTATTTGCTCTGGCTTAAACACAATGGCGCGCTCGTCTTCGATCAAGCCGGAATGTACTTGTCGATCTTGCTCATAAGCACGGGCGTCGTCACCGCCGTGCCGCTGTTCTGGTTCGGATACGCCGCGCGTTATCTTCGCCTAACGACCATCGGCTTCCTGCAATATCTTTCGCCGACCGGTTCGTTTTTCCTCGGCGTCTATCTCTATCGCGAACCATTCACGCGTGGACATCTCATTACTTTCGGGCTGATCTGGATCGCGCTCGCCATTTTCACCTGGGAAGCCGTGACTCGGTGGCGCTCGCAGCGCGTGCCCGCAACGGTCGAGGCGGCCGTTTGCGAAACACCGGCATGATGTCGATCTTGTAAGATCGACAAGATGAACCGCGCGAATTTTGAATACGCGATCGAGAACACGCACGTCGTGGTCGCGCCTGAGCAACGCATCGCCACTTTCGGCAGCACGCGTTTTCAATTTTATCTCATCTCCGAATTGATGGACCAGGTCGATCGCGTCCGTGTCCGCAACGGACACATCCATGCGGACCGGCCGCAAATTCTAACGCCGGAAAATTTTACGCGTCTCCTGCTCGAGGGTTTCGGCGACGAAGCGCAACGCTATGCCGACTCATTGCGCGAACGCGCGCGCGAGTTCGCGGTGCTGCGTTACGGATTCCAGTTTCGCAAAACGGATGTGAGCGAGCGCATGTTCCGCGATCCAATCGACGCCGTCGTCGCCCGGACGAAGTCGCAGATCGAAGGTGAAGCGGAATCGTTGAGCGCGGTCATTCGCGGCGTGGACGACGCTTGGGAGGTTTGCCTGCTCAAGTTCACCATCGACATGATCGAGCGCTCGAGCGGCGGAAACATTGGTGACTTTCGCAAGCGCGGTCTGATTTAATCGCGCCATGGATTTGCGCGGCGCGCTGAAGCAGCATTTCGGCTACGACGAATTTCGCCCGCTGCAGGAGCAGATCATCAACGATGCGCTGGCCGGCCGCGATGTCTTCGCGCTCATGCCGACCGGCGGCGGCAAGTCGCTCTGCTTTCAGTTGCCGGCGCTATTGCGTGAAGGCCTAACGATCGTGGTTTCGCCGTTAATTGCGCTGATGAAAGATCAGGTCGATGCGCTGCGCACGAGCGGAATCGCGTCGACGTTTTTGAATTCATCGTTAGATCGACATGAAGCAGCCGAACGGTTTCGCGGATTGAATCGCGGCGAATACCGGCTGCTTTACGTCGCGCCCGAGCGGCTCATGCTCGATCACTTTCTCGAAGGCGCGCTGAATTGGAACATCAGCCACTTCGCCATCGACGAAGCGCATTGCATCAGCGAATGGGGCCACGATTTTCGGCCGGAGTACCGGCAACTGGCAAAATTGCGCAGGCATTTGCCCGATGTGCCGATCATGGCTTTGACCGCGACCGCGACGGAACGCGTGCGGATCGACATCGTCAAGCAACTGAAGTTGCGCGACGCGCAGTGTTACGTCGCCAGCTTCAATCGGCCGAACCTGACCTATCGCGTCGAAGCGAAAACATCGGCTTACAGTCAATTGCTCACTTTCGTGCGCGCGCGGCCTAACGACAGCGGCATCGTGTATTGCGCCAGCCGCAAGACGGCGGAGACGCTGACGCAAAAGCTGAGCGACGACGGCATCAGCGCAAAGCCATATCATGCCGGCTTGGAATCAAAAGATCGTTCGCGTCATCAGGAAGCATTTTTGCGCGACGACGTGCGCGTGATGACGGCGACGATCGCGTTCGGCATGGGCATTAATAAACCGAACGTGCGTTTTGTGGTGCATTACGATCTGCCGAAAAACATCGAGAGCTATTATCAGGAAACCGGGCGCGCCGGGCGCGACGGATTACCGAGCGATTGCGTGCTGTTCTTCAGCGCGGGCGACGTGGTGAAACAAAACCGTTTCATCGCCGAAAAAAGCGGACGCGAACAGGAGATCGCGCAGGCGCAATTGCGCGAGATGATTCATTACGCCGAAACGCGCGACTGCCGCCGGGCGACGCTGCTGAAATATTTCGGCGAGGAATTGTCACCGCCGGTTTGCGATGGTTGCGATAATTGTCTGACACCGCGGGACACCTTCGACGGCACGGTGCCCGCGCAAAAATTTTTATCCTGTGTCTACCGCATTCATGCGAAACATGGATTCGGCTTCGGGTTGAAACACATTGTCGATGTTTTGCTCGGCGAAGAAACGGAATCGGTGCAACAGCGCGGTCACGATAAACTTTCGACCTTTGGAATCGGAAAAGATTTATCGCGGCAGGCCTGGCAGGCGATCGGACGCGAACTGCTGCGGCTAGGGCTAGTCGCGACGAGCACGGATAAATTCGCAACTCTCGCGCTGACTGATGCGGGTCTCACCGCGTTGCGCGAGCGGACATCGGTCACCTTAACGAAACCGTACGATGTCGATCTTGCGCGGAAGCGCACGAGAAAACGGCGCGCCGGCGAGATCGAATGTGACGAAGCGTTGTTCGAAAAACTGCGGGCGGTGCGGAGAAGTCTGGCCGACGCGCGCGCCGTTCCCGCATACGTCATTTTTTCCGATGCATCCCTACGCGAAATGGCGAAGGCGATGCCGACGACGCCGGCGAAGTTCAGCGAAATCTCAGGAGTCGGTCAGCAAAAGCTGCGCGATTTCGGAAAGGTGTTTATCGACGCGATCGCCGATTACGTCGCGGCAAGATCGACAACGTCGCCTGCCTAAATTAGCGGCGGCGACGCGCGATGGCGCGACCGACCATGCCGAGGCCGCCGGTGCCGAAGATCAACGCAAGCGTCGAGGGCTCCGGAATGGCCGCAGGCACAGGAATGGCGCCGACGTTGTTAACCTTGGTGCCAGCATCCGGACCAGTGGCCCGAGTGCCTTGCGCGGCGAACTGGCCCATTCGTGTCGGCGATTGAAATTCCGGATCGAATCCAGAAACCGCGACACTGAAAGGCCCGATGTTTTGGCCCGCCGGCGTCGCGCCGGAAATGGTGGGGCCGCTGTAGGTCCAGGTCAGATTGTAGAGCGACGGGTCGTCGGTCGGATGCGTTTGCGCAGGAGTGACACCAACGAGCGACGCGCTGAATGTCCAACCCGCCGGCGCCGAGCTCGAGTCGGGGACGAAGTTACCGAAATCGTAGATGGTAAAAAAGTCGCCGCTCGTCGCGTTTTGCTCCGCAGTCACGTTGATCGTGTACGACCAGATTGTGCTCTGCTGGTCTTGCGAACCGGTGGTGCCGGTAAAAGTGGGGATGATGTCAGCGCGGGCGGCAATCAAACCGCTGCTGAGGATAATTGAGGCGAGCAAGAGGAACTTTTTCATATGTTCGCGAACTTTGGGGTTTTTATAGAAATGATCAGAATATGTCAACTCTTTATTCGGAATCCGAAGCGGGCTTGGATGGATCAGGCGGCATTTATTTTAGAAAAAAATGTGTGGCCTGACACGCGCGCCGGACAAGCCCCGACCGAAGAGAAGGCATGAAAAAGTGCCTAACGGCCTTTCTAGCCATGCTCGCGCTGTGCTCAGGTATCTCGGGCGCAAAAGGCGAGCAGATCGAGGAAAATTGGCAGCCGTTCGTCATCTACAAGCCGGATCCATTTATTCCGATGGTCGCGCTGCGAAAAGGCTGGGGCGGAACAATCCGCTGCCAATTGACGATCAATCCAAAAAGCGGGCTGGTCGACGAAGTCAAAGTGGTCAGACACACCGGCTATAAGACCCTCGATGCCGAAATGGTAATGACATTCTTCAAATGGAAATTCCGCCCTGGCACGATCACGAAAGCGACCATCACTTACGAGGTCGGCATCGGAGGTCGGGCCCGCAGTTTGCACGGGACCGAGCACAAAGGGGATATCTTGAATAATTGAACGAGCAGCGTCTGCGGCTACCATTGGCGCGGTGAGTAACACAAGCGCGCCAAGGCCAGCCGAATGAACGACGCTGTTCTCACCAGCATCGCGCTCACCGGATTCGGCGTTGCATTTTTTCACGCCGCAATCCCAACGCACTGGCTGCCGTTCGTGCTGACCGCGCGCGTGCAAAGATGGTCGCTCGCGCGCACGGCGGCGATCACTGCCCTGGCCGGAACGGGGCATGTCGCCGTCACCGCATTGCTCGGCCTCGCCATCACATGGCTTGGCCTCCGGCTAAACATATCTTCGAGTGCCTGGTTCGCGCGAATCGCAGCGGCGATTTTGTTAATCGCGGCGATTTACTATGCGATTCGCCAGATGCGCGGACACGGCCATGTACATTTTAACTATCCGCACGAACATCTCGATGACGACACGATTACGCCCGTGCCGCCGCCGCGCGTTTCGGATCGGGCCGCGATCTGGAGTCTGTTCGCGTTTCTGACCGTTTCGCCCTGTGAAGCGTTTCTGCCGATTTACGCTTCCGGCATTCGCTACGGCTGGAAAGGTTTTATTGCTCTCACCATTATTCTTTCGATCGGAACCGTCATCGGCATGGTCGTGTTCACTTCGACTACCATTGCCGGATTAAACCGGCTCCGGCTCGAGTGGATGGAAAAATACGAGAGCGGAACCATCGCCGCCTTGCTCGTGCTCGTCGCGCTTCTCGTGCTTTTTCTCGAACGCTGAGCGCCGCGAATGAGTAGATGTCGATCTTGCAGTTGTCGATCTTCGTTTGAAGAACTTGTTGCGGCATCGCGGCGCAGATGCTTGGATGGCGCTGCCAATGGGTTCACTGAAGAAAAGACGCAAAGCGAAAATCTCGAAGCACAAGCGCCGTAAACGCATGCGCGCGAACCGGCACAAGAAGCGTTTGCGTTACAAGGCGTAGCTCGCGCTTGTTAGGCCGCGGTTGGTTTGCGCCTCTTCTTCGCTCCAGCTAGAGTCGTTCGTATGATTCCGTCGCGCTTGGCCATCGCGTTTATTTGCGCGCTCGGTTTGTGCGGCTCGATTCCAAACATTCTCGCGCGGCCGCGCACTCCTCCGGCAAGATCGACATCTTCACCGCGACCATCGCCCACCGGCGCTGGTTCGTTAGGCGCGAAAACGCCGGAGGATTTGCAATTGCGCGCCGAAGGTCAGCGCAAAGCGCAGGCCTTGTCCGAGTTCGTCCGCGGCGCGGCCTTCGAAGAAAATGGCGAGACCGAAAAGGCGCTCGAATCGTATCGCAAGGTTCTCGATGTCGATCCCGGTCAGGCCGATCTCGCGACGCGCGTGGCCACATTACTCGCGCGCAATGACGACTTTCCGCAAGCGATCGATGTCTTGAAGGACGCGATCAAAGCGAACCCGCGCGCACCGCAACCGTATCTTCAGCTCTCTTTCATCTACGCGAAGTATCTGAACAAGACCGACCAGGCGATCGATTATGCGGACCGCGCCATTGCACTTGATGCGACGAACATCGACGCCTACCAACGCCTCTACGAAATCCACATTGCCGCGAACGACGAGGCGAAAGCTGCGCAAGTGCTCGATCGCGCGGGCAAAATTAAAACCGACGATCCGACTTTCTGGACGCGCCTCGGCAAGTTATACGCTTCGCTTGTTTTCAAACCAGAGACGAATCCGAAGCCGGCCGACGTCGCGCGGGTGAACGCCATTTTTAAACGCGCAACCGAGCACGCCAACGACGATCCCGCCGTTCTCAAAGACATCGCCGATTACTATGCCGCCTCGCAGCAACTCGCCGAAGCGATTCCGCTTTATCTGCGCGTGCTCGAGCTGCAGCCGGACGACGCGAATGCGCAGGAAAAACTCGCGAGCGGTTTTGTCCTAACCAATCAACGCACGAAGGCTGTCGATCTTTTGCATGCGATCATTAAAGAGCATCCGGAAAAATATCAGCCCTACGATTTGCTCGCGCAGGTGCTCGATGATCAGGCCCGCGCGCTCGAGCGCGAAAACAAGAAGGACCAGGCGAAGCCGATCTTCGCCCAGGCGGCCGCCAATTACGAACAGAGCTTGCTCATCAATCCCGCGCACGTGAACACCTACGTGCGCCTGGCCGATGTGCTCATCGGTCCGCTCAAGCAGGCCGAGCGCGCGGTAAATATATTGAATGATGCGCGCCGCCGTTTTCCGGGCGCGCCCGAGCTCAGCTATTATCTCGCGATTGCGCAACGCGAAGCGAAACATCCGCAACAAGCCGTGGCCACGTTCGAGGAAGCGTTGCGCGAAGCCGAGCTCGATGGCTCCGAAATGGCGAACGCACGTTTCTATTTTGATTACGGCGCGACCGCGGAACAGGCCGGCCTTTACGAAAAAGCGGCCGACCTTTTCCAGAAATCGATTTCACTCGATCCGGCGAACGCGGCCGACGCTTACAATTATCTCGGTTACATGTGGGCGGAACAGAACACGCATTTGGAAGAAGCCGAGGACGCGATCAAGCACGCGCTCGAGCTCGACCCGAACAACGGCGCGTATCTCGACAGCTTCGGTTGGCTGAAATATCGCGAGGGAAAGTTCGACGACGCGCTCGCGCAGCTACAGCGCGCCGCGCAAAATTTGAAGCGCGACGATCCCGTCGTCTTCGAACATTTGGGTGATACTTATTTTAAATTGGAACGAATCCCGCAGGCGCTCGATACCTGGCAACGCGCGCTCACGCTCGACCCGCAAAATAAAAATCTCGCGCAAAAGATCGACAATGCGAAAACGAAGGTGAGCAAAAGCGACGGCAACCGGAATCCTTTCCACTAAGATCGACATCTTCATGTGAGCACACACGCGACGAAGTATCCGACAGCGTGGCAGCGCAAGACGATGTGGGCGGCGGTCAGCGCCGTCTGCGTCATCCTCATTGTCGGCATTGTCGCGTCCTCGATTTGGCTCGTCGCCAATCTCATCAGCTTTCTCCAACCGATCCTCATTCCGGTCGCGATCGCCGGCATTCTCGCCTACCTGCTCGATCCCGTCGTCACGCGCATGACCGAGCGCGGCCTGCGCCGTTTGTGGGCGGTCGTGTTTTTGTTTTTGGCCGCAATCGCGATCGCCATTGTACTTTTTTGGTGGATCGCGCCGATGATTTCCGTGCAAAGCGCGAACTTCGCGCGCGAGCTTCCGAATTACACCCAGAAGGCGCGCGACCAGATTGTCGATGTTGCGGTGCGTTACAATCGTTTCATCGTTCCGCCCGGATCGCGCGGTAAATCCACTTCGACCACGCGCAGCATCGTCGATTGGTTGCTTGGTTCTCCGCCGCCACATCCGACTGCCACCCCGAGCCCGCCTTCTCCGTCGCCCACCGAGACGGCGCCGCCGGATCCAAATGCCACTCCACCGCCCGCGGCGACACCGACGCCCGCTGAAATGATCGGGCCCGCGCCGTCAAAACTCAGCACGGCTGATCGCCAGCGCATTCAAACCTACGTCGAAAAACAAATTCCAAATCTCGAGCGTTATCTTCCCACGCTCGCGGAAAAGTTTTGGAATCTGGTCAAGAAAAGCGTGGGCGGATTTCTGGGCGCGGCCGGTTTTCTCTTCAGCCTCGTGCTTGTCCCGATTTATCTTTTCTTTTTCCTGAAAGAACGGCCGCGCATCGAAGCGCGTTGGAAAGATTATCTGCCGTTGCGCGATTCGCCGCTCAAAAACGAAGTGGCCGAAGTCATCACCCAGGTCAATCACTACATCATCGCCTATTTTCGCGGTCAGCTACTCGTCTGTCTCGTCGATGGCTGTCTCATCGGCAGCGCCCTCACCATTCTCGGCCTCAACTTCGCCCCTCTTATCGGTGTGCTCGTCATCGTCCTTACGATGATTCCGTACATCGGCATTATCATTTGCTGGATCCCGGCCGTGCTCATCGCTGCTTTTCAATGGGGCGATTGGTCGCATCCCATTTGGGTCACCGTCATCTTCTTCGTCATTCAAAATCTCGAAGGCAATCTCTACGCGCCGCGCATCATCGGCGATTCCGTCGGTCTCCATCCGCTCACCGTCATCGTCTCGATCTTCGTTTGGGGTTTGCTCATTGGCGGCGTCTTGGGCCCGATCCTCGCCATTCCGTTAACTGCGACCATCAAAGTTTTACTCGCGCGTTACGTTTGGGGACGTCGCGTGCGCGAGCGCGTCATGCACGACGTCGACCGCGTCCCGGTCGTGGAAGAATCGACGTAGACATGAACGCGAAATCCAATTTTGAATTAGACGAACAATTGTTCGCCAACAAAAACGGACGTTCATCTAATCATAGTTAGGTCTCATGGCGCGCTTTATCATTGGTTTCGCTTTGTTCGCAACAGTCGCCTTGCATGCCGACACACTAAAAGACGCGTCCAACTGGCCCGATCTGGTTTACAGTGCGAAACAGCGTGGGATCGACTACCCGGCCACGGTCGCACGCGCTCGACGGGGCGATGTCTCTGCGCTCACTATTCTGTTCCGCCATACTCCGCACACGGACGGCTCAGGCGCAGATTCTCATTGCGTCGTGTTGCGCCAGCTACTGGAGGTGCTCGGCGATCAGAAATTCAGCAGCACACTTCGGCAAGAGCCAGCATCACTCCGCAGCAAAGTCACAGAAGCACTCGATTTCGACTTCGGTCATCCCTGGCACAAGCACTTTCCACTCACATACGCGCTCGGCTCCCATGACACTCGACTGTTGAAGCCACACAATGAGACCTAACCAATCGCTGGAGCCAACCGCTGGCCGCTGCGAAGTCCACAAGTAATCTTATGAAACATTCTTCGATGTTTGCCATGCTCGCTCCCGCCAGCGGTGGCTCAGCTCCATCTCGTTAGATGCCATGTCACTCAACAAGACACGACGCGGCAGATTGGGCGGGGCGGCGCTTTTCGGTGCAATGGCTTTGTTCGAGGCTGCGATCTCTCGTCATGCCCAGCTGAATCACACAGTCGTCCTCCCTTACAAGGGTTCATGGTTCACGCCGGAAGTTGGCTACTTCGTAGCCTTCTGTTTCTTTGCGATGGCTGCGTACCTCATCGCTACAGCATTCAAAAGATCGGATGGGCAGCGACATTAGGAGTGATCATTCGTCCTTTTCACACGTGTCATCTAACCAATCGATGAAGCCAACGGCCCCTTTGCGAGAAAACTTCAGCGTGTTTGCCACAACCCCCTGCCGAGGCTTGTCTCTTTCTCGTTAGCTCAGTCACGCCTGAGCCATCCGCCGTTGTCGATCTTGCGATTGTCGATCTTCGGCGATAGTGCAACTCGCACATGCCCGAGAAGGTCAAACGCGTTCGTCGCCGCCGCAAAATCAAATCGTTCGCGAACCTCGGCGATCTCGGCGAAAAATTTCAACCGCCGCAGCTCGCCGTTCTCGTCGGCATCATCGTTCTCGGCTCGGCCCTGTGCCTCATCGCGCTGAATTACGGCGCGAAGGCTTATCACAACTGGCGCGAGTCACGTTTAATCAATCGCGCTTCCCAAATGCTCGCGCACGACGATTTCAACGGCGCGACTCGCACCGCGCAGCAGGTCCTCGAGCTCGACCGCGATTCACTGCCCGCGTTTCAGATTCTCGCGGAAGCAACCGAGAAACAAAACAAGGTCGAAACCGTGGCGTGGCGTTCGCAGATCGCGCGTCTGCAACCGAATCGTCTCGAGAGCCATCTCAATCTCGCCTCCGCCGCCTTGCGTTTCGGCGAGCTCGACACCGCGCGCAAAGCGCTCGAGCGCGTCGCGCCTAACGACCGCGACAAGTCGGCGTATCACGTCGTCGCCGGCTGGCTCGCGCGCGCGCAAGGCGACGAGCTTGGACAACAGGAACATTTCGCCGCCGCGCTGCGGCAGGAGCCTAACAACGAGCTCTACCAATTCAATCTCGCCGTTCTCCAGATTAAATCGGGCGATAAAGATAAGATCGACAATGCGCGCGCGATGCTCACGCGCTTGACCCAGTCGACGCCGTTTCGCACCGGTGCTTTACGCGCGCTTTTGAATGACGCGATCGACCGCGCTGATCTCACCGCCGCCGATGGATTAGCGCAAGATTTGCAAATGTCGCCGCAGGTCACGTTTGGCGATTACCTGCTTTGCCTGAATTTGTATCGGAAACTAGACGAGAAAAAGTTCGATGTGCTGCTCGAAAAAGTGAAGCCGGTCGCGGCCCGCACGCCTAACGACCTTACCTTGCTCATGGATTGGATGAACAACAACGGGCTCGCCTCCGACGTGCTCAAGTGGATGGAAAAACTTCCGTCCAACCACACAACCAATCCGCCCGCCGCCATTTCCATCGCGGAATCGTTCGCCACCGTTCGGAATTGGTCGCGCTTGAAACGTTGGACGCGCGGCAGCACGTGGGACGAAAGCGAATTTCTGCGTCTCGCTTATCAGGCCTACGCGGCGAAACAGATGCGCCAGTCCGGGAATGACGCCGAGTTCGATTCGCTCTGGCGATCGGCCGATCGCGCCGCCGGCGACGAACCGCAGCGCGAATTAACTCTCGCGCGCCTGGCCATGAAGTGGAACCTCAACACCGAAGCTGAGCAACTCTGGCTGCGCGTTGCGAAAAATCCGCCGATGCGTCGCGAAGCGCTCGACGCGCTCACAAAAATTTATCGCGCGAACAACGACCTGCCGAATTTGTATCGCACTTTGCAGCGGCTGCACGAAGCTTCGCCGGGCGAAGCGGCCGTGACCGCGAATTATGCGCGCCTCGCCCTTTTGCTCGATCAAAACACGCGCGAAGCACAGGACCTTGCCAAACAAGCCTTCAATCGCGCGCCGGAAGATACGAACTGCGCCGTCACCTACGGCTTCGCCCTCTACGCTGCTGGTCGCACGCCGGAAGCGATCGACATTTTGAAAAACATTCCGCCCGAGCAACTGCACGATCCGCACGCGGCCGTTTACATGGCGTTGTTGTGTGCGGACGAAAATCTCCTCGACGCGGCGAAGGATTACATCGACACGGCGAAGCGCGGTCCGATTTTCGCCGAAGAAAAAAAATTGCTCGAGGAAGCCATGGCGAAGATCGCTTCGCTTGGCCCGCCTCCTCCCGCAGCTTCGGCCAAGCCGTCGGCATCACCTGCAAGATCGACAACTGCTCCTGCGCCTAACGGATCGCCTTCTCCAACAGCATCGCCGCCAGTTGCTGCGTCGCCGCGTCCAACGCCACCGTAGCTTTTTTCAAAGCCTCCGTGTTGCGCGACGAAAGCGCCACGCGCACCTCCTCCGACCGTCGCAAAATCTCTTCGCGTTCGACGTTGTCGATCTTGTCCGCATTCCGCAAAACGTTATCGACCGCCGCCAGCATCTCTTCCGCTTTCAATTTCGTTTCCGTCCACACCCGCTCGCTCACGTCTTCAAACGCGTGCTCGAGCGAATCGGCCAGCATTGCTTCCACCGCTTCATCCGAAACATCGACCGCGCTCTTCATCTCCACGATTTTCTCGCTGCCAGTTTTCGTGTCGCGCGCGAGCACGTGCAGAATTCCATTCGCGTCGATCTCAAATTGCACACCGACGCGTGGCACGCCTTTCAGCGCGGGCTCGAACTCAATCTCGAATTCGCCCAGCTTCCAATTGTCGCGCGCCATCTCGCGTTCACCCTGCAAAACCTTGATCGACATCAACCGCTGGTTCGACACTGCGGTCGTGAACATTTCGCCGCGCTTGATCGGAATGGTCGAGTTGCGCGGGATAATCACGTTCATCAATCCACCGAACGTCTCGATGCCTAACGACAGCGGCGTGACATCGAGCAAGACAACATCGCACACCGCGCCCGACAACATGCCCGCCTGAATTGTCGCGCCGATCGCCACGGCCTCGTCCGGATTCTGCGAAGTCTTCGGCTCGCGTCCGAACAACTCGGCCACAAATCGCCGGACGAGCGGCATCCGCGTCACCCCACCGACGAGAATCACTTCATCGAGCCGCTCCGGTCTTAATTTCGCATCCGCCAGTGCGCGCAAACAGTGAGCCCGCGTCTTCTCCACAATCGGCCGCGCAATTTCCTCCAGCTCCTCCCGCGTAAGATCGACATGGAAACCTTCGGCGCCTTTAAAAAACGGAACGTCGATTGAAACTTTGTCCTCCGCTGAAAGCCGATGCTTCGCTTCAATCATCGCTTCGCGAACGCGCGCATCTTTTGTGGAAAGCTTCTCCAGCAATGCTCGATCGATATCGTCTCCGCCCAGCTGCGTGTTCCCGTTGGTCGCCAACACCTGAAATACGCCTTCGTTTAATTCCAAGATCGACAAGTCGAACGTGCCGCCGCCGAAATCGTAAACCGCGATCTTCGATTTCGATTTCAGTTTATCGAGTCCGTAAGCGAGTGCGGCCGCGGTCGGTTCGTTGATGATGCGCTCGACCGAAAATCCGGCCAGCTCCCCTGCCCGCTTCGTCGCGTTGCGTTGCGCATCGTTAAAGTAGGCCGGCACGGTAATGACCGCGCGCGAAACTTCGCGCCCTAGCGAACGCTCCGCATCCGCTTTCAATTTCTTCAACACCAACGCCGAGATTTCTTCCGGTGCGTAACTCCGATCGCGCACGCGGATTTTTCCTTTGCTGACTTCGTAGGCAAGATCGACATCTTCCATGTCAGTACCGCGCCGGCCGATCAGGCGCTTGACCGAGTAGATTGTCGATCTTGGCTCGAGCACGCGCATGCGCGTCGCCGCGCGTCCGACCAGCGCTTCGCCTTTGTCATTCAAGTGAACGATCGACGGCGTGATTCGCTCGCCGTTCTCATCCGCGATCAAGATCGGAAAGCCGGCTTCCATTACGCCAACGAGGGAGTTGGTCGTGCCGAGATCGATTCCGACAATATCGCTCACCCTTCAACTGTAGCGGCGGTCTGCGACCGTCGCACTTATTCTGCCGCGAGCAGCAACTCGCTAGCGGCGGAGTTTCTTTGTGCGCGCGACAACCAACGCCGCGATCCCGAGGAGCACGTACGTGCTCGGCTCAGGCACGGCCGCGATTCGCACGTTGTCGATGTGCGCGTAGACGGAATCAACTGCGCCTTGCGATGGACCGGAGAACGTGAGCGTAGCAGTCGGCCCGCCGGCGATGAAATTCAGATCGCGCGTTTGCCACACGTCCGAAGTGTTGTTGATGAATGTGAGTGAGGTGAAATCGACCGTTGCGGTCAGCGCGTTGGTTGCGCCGGGATCGCGCTGAAAAAAATCGACCGACACATCGTACGCAACGCCGGCAGTCAGCCCGGTGATCGTTGTCGAAATCGAGCTGACGTCGCCGGGTCCGCGGATGTAATTGACCGAATATTGACCCTCACTTGCGAAGAGCGCATTGCTCAGGTTCGAAAAATAATCGACGCCCGCGCCGCCGACGGTCCAGCCGGTGATGTAATTTCCAGCAGGGACGATGATGAATGGATCGGGATCGTTGAAGCCGGGATTCTCGAAACTCGCATTCGGGATTAGATCGGCGGCAGCAGCGATAACGCTGCTAAAAGTGATTGCGATAATCAGGTGAGCTCGCATGTCGAACGCGAAGGATGTTTACCGGAAAATGTCGCAGCGACGCAGGTGAAATGCGCGCAGATCAATCTTTGTAGGGATCGACAATGTCGCGTCCGGCCATGGCCACGCCTAACGGGTGGAGCGTGTGTAAGACTCGAATCGTTCCTTCATGCGCGGCGAGGACATCGGGCAATCGCCGGTAGGCTTGCGGCGCTTCATCCAAATCGCCGCCGCGCAAAACAACATGTCGATCTTGCAGCCATTTCATCATCTCATCGTGCCTAACAAGGCCGTCCTGACGAATCCGTTTGTTGCCGACCCGCACAAATTTTCCTTTCGCCTGCGTGCGCGACATGACGCGGCCGGCGCCGTGCACAGTCGAGAACAACGCTTCGCGCGAAATGGGCGAGTCGATTCCTTCGATAATCACGGCGTCATCGCCCATGCTGCCGCCGACAAATCCTTTTTGGCCGGGAAACGCCGGCGTCGCGCCTTTGCGCACGACCCAGTATTCGTCGCCGTTATGTTTTTCGCGCCAGGCGAAGTTGTGATGGTTGTGAACTTCTTCAACAACGTTCGCGCCGAAAATTCCCCTAACGACGTGACGCGCGACCGCTTCGCGTCCGGCGTAGGCGTAACGACCGGCCAACTCCATTCCCGCGAGATAATCTTGTCCGATCTCGGAATGTTCTTCGACAACGGTTGGCGGAACATCCATTCCATCTTTGCCGCCGGCCGCTTTCAAAAAATGCGTGGCCGTTTTGTGTCCGAGCCCGCGCGAACCGAAATGCACGCCGACCCAGATGCGCTCCTGCTCGTCCGCGAAAAGATCGACATAGTGATTTCCGCCGCCGACCGTGCCTAACTGTTCCGCGGCGGTCGATTTCAAATCGGACATCGGTTTCAATTCCCACGCCGGATCGTCGAACAATTCGTGATCGATTCGCACTTTACTTTTCTGTCCAATGCCGAAAGAAATGTCCCGCACCACATCGTCCATGATGATGTTGATCTTGTGCGCGATGTGTTCGCGTTTTATGTCGGTGAGAATGGCGAGATTGCCGCACGCGATGTCGAAGCCGACGCCGCTCAACGAGATCTTATCTTTATAGGCGACGACTCCGCCGATCGGCTGGGCGTAACCTTTGTGTCCGTCCGCGCAAAGCACAGCGCGTTCGCCACCGGCCGCGACGCACGTCTCGATTTGTTTTATCGTCGCTTCGTCGTGCTGGCCGAAGATTTTCGTCCGCTCGCCCACGAGCGAACCTACGCACGCAAACGTTTGCTCGCCACAATCCGCCACGACTCAACGTCGCCACGCGTTTCCGTCGGCGAAACGCAACTCGCGATTTTGATCGAATCGAAAACGACAGTGCGAAATGGTAGCTTGATCGTCGCCGCGAGGTCACGCTTGGTCGCTGCCGGCAAACGTTTGTAGATCAAGCTCACGTGCGGATCGCGAATCGGCTTTCCACCAAGATCGACAACTAACTTTTGCAGCGCGTCGTTAGGCTCGAAGCGGACGAAGAGCGTCTTGGTGTATTTCGGTGAGTATGCGATTTCGCGAACGCGCAATCGGATCGGCGCGCCCTTGGGCAATTGTCGATCTTGCGCGACACAGAGCGTGAGGTGCGGCT
>JBEEGX010000112.1:0-5860 GCA_041167105.1 Verrucomicrobiota bacterium | reverse complement strand
TCCGTCGCCTTCACCCATGTCTGCGCGATGTTGCTGTTCCAAACGCCGTCGCCATTCAAATCGGTAAAGGTTTCACCTGCGTCCCGTGTGCCGTTGGCATTGGTATCGACGAACGGCTCGAACCCGGCACCATTTCCGCCTTGCGTGCGCGTGTTCATGTCGTCGTTTGCAAGATCGACATCGTCGATGTGGTACCAAACTTCGGTCACGCTCGGGTCGGTGCGCACGACCACGCTATAGCGCGAACCGCCGACGGTATCGTTGTGCGCGGGGAATTTGATCTCGCCCCCCGGCGGCTGCGCGTCGTAGTAAAACGCCTGCGTGAAGGTGTTGTAAATCGACGCGCGCAATCCGTTGCCGACGCCGGAACTATCGCGCCGGAGAAATGCGCGCGCCCGCAAGAGGTGAAAACCTTCCGTTAGGCCAGTCTGCGTCACGCCGTAATCGTTGTGCGGATAAAATGACGCCGTCGTGGCGTTGAAGTGCGCCACCTGAAACATGGTCAGCATTTTCTTTTTGCGAAAAACCTGAGCGGCACTTCCTGGAAATTCACTCGACTGAAATGTTTTGTAGATGCCGATCTTGTATTTAATCGTTCCCGCCGGTCGCGTGATGCTCGCTTTGCCCCACCAATTATTTCCGTCGCTCGTGTTCGGCGTCTGGTAATTCATCTCGACGGTTTGCGTCGTGCCGAGACCAGCGCCGGACGCGCCTTCGGGATTCGATCCGTCAGTAGTGTAATAAAAGAACATGCGGAACCCGCCGCCGACGGAATTGGTTTTCGCGTAAACGGTGATTGTCGATCCATTATCGACGTACTGCGTCGCGGGATGGGTTCCGGTCCAGTCGCCGAAGCCGGCGGTCGGATCGTGGTAAACGAAGGTCGCCGCGGCGATATCTTGCGGATTGCTTCCAAAACCGTTTACTGTCGTGGCGCCGCCGACGTAAGTCTCCGCGCCAACCGATCCGAACGTGCAGCGCGCCGTGTCGATGGCCGCAAATTTTTCGGGACCGGATCGATCAACAAATGTCGGTTGCTCGTAACCCAGAAAAACATCGGTCGAAACCGCCGGAGGATTGTCACGTTTGCCCGGATCGGTGTCGCCGGGCGGAACGCTGCCGTTAAGATCGACACCGCCATCGAGCTCCATCAAAACATTTTCGGCCGAGCCATCGGCGCGCGCGATGAAACTGAGATCGGTCGCGTTCGTCACGCGCGGAATGGTGAAGGGATAGGAATAACTTCCGGCGACCGCGCCGCCGATATTGTAAGGATTAAAATTCGGGTCGCCGTCCGGGCCGTCTTTGCGCAAATACGTTAATGTCGATGTTGGCTGGCCACCTTGCAGAATCGTGAGCGGTTTGCCGCCGCCTAACGACCACGCATCCGACGGCTCTGGATTGCGCCATGAAAAAACGTAGTAGCCGCCCTTCGGCACGATGATGCTCGGGTCGAGGAAGCCGAGACCAGTCCCGGCATCACCGACCGTCGTATAAAAGCCGGTCATGCTGTCGCCGCTCGGCAGCGAGCCGCTGGCGTACTGCCACAAATAAGCGCCGCCGGGAAATGCAGTGCGTAGATTTCCGCGATTGCTGCCGAAGTTATTGTTGAGGCCAACGCCGTTGGCGTAGTTGTCATTCACCAGCAAGAGCGCGGTCACGCCGTCGGAGTCGGGCATGGTCGCGTTCTCGCGCTTGTCGATCCTCTCGTAGGCCACGAGATCGGAATCGCTCCAGCGCCCCTGTTGGTAACCGCGCGCAAACTGGTTATGGATGTAGAGAAGATTCGGCAGCAATCCGTCGCCGAATTGTCCAAGGAAATTTGTGTTCGCATGCCGCGGAAACGCGCCGCCGCTTTGACTTAATGTTTGCGATTGGTGATTGCCGTCGGTGTAAACCGAACCGAGGCCGGCGCGGGTCAGAAAAAGTGCAAACTGCAGCTCCCGTCGCGACGCATAATCATTGTCGTGACTCTGCGCATACATCACGCCCAACGTGTCGCTGAACCCGTAGCTGCCCGGTTGATCCAAGCCCTGCAATCCGGTTGAAGGATTTCCGAGAACGCCATTCATCGCGCTCTGCAGCGGATTGTTCACCAGCCGCATCCCGGCATCGAAATAACCGCTGTACGGCGGCGGCTCACCGAGATGCTCGCCGAACATCATCGCATCATCACGCGGCTTTTCCGTGTCGAACACCGTATCGCGGTGACTCGCGTCGGAAAAACCGCGCGTGATATTGAACTGTCGCTGCGCCTGACCAAGATAGCCGTAGTCGCTCGTGTCCTTATCCGCGCCGAACGTGGCGCCGAAAAAATCGTAGCGTACGTGTTTGACCGCATCGAGACGCAAGCCATCCGCTTTCGTCCGGTCGATCAACCACCGCGCGCTCCGATTCAGAAAATCCTGCACGTACTCCGAGTAGAAGTTCGGATTGTCCGTGATCATCTGCACGGTAATGCCGTTATTCGGACCGAACCCGACGTAGGTCCCGTCCGGCTTATAGGAGTAGTATTCCGGATTGTTCGGCTGCCTAACGAACTTGATTTTCGAAAATGTCGATCCTTCACTCAGGCCGAAATTTTCGTTCGTCGGACCAGGCTCCTGTGCAAGATCAATTAGATCTGAAAAATTCCGGTGCTGCACCTGCCAGGTGTCACCCCAATTCGCGATGTTGTCCCACTTGCGATAAAAACCTTCCGGCGTCAGCCGCAGATGAAAATCTTCCGGCACCAGCCCGGGATAAATATCGATCGGCGTATTCGCGTTGTAGCCCGGCACATCGAACGCGTTGTGATTCATCACATTGTCGAAGTAAACGCGAATGCCGAAGCGATGCGCCACTTCGATCATGCGCAACAAATCCGCTTCCGTCCCGTAACGCGTGCGCACCGAACCGCGTTGATCTTTGCTGCCGAGATCGAATCGGTCCCACAAATCGTAACCGACCGAAAGTCCGCCGCTTCCTTTCGTCGGCGGCGGCAGCCAGAGCGAATCGTAGCCCGCTTCCGCCAGCTCTGGCATCTTCATTGCGATTTCGTTCCAGTCCGTGTTGAAGTACTGGAGCATCGCTTCACCGCGAACGACTTGCGCGCCTACAAGGCAAAAAATCGCCGCGAAATACGCGACAATCCGGCGGCAGTTATTGTGCATTTGGGGGGAGTTAAAGTCGACTCGCCCACGGATTCACGGCCGGACGAAATCGGATGCGAATTCTAGCGTATTTCGCCGAAAAAGCGCGAGAAATTTTTCGGTTTCTTTGCCTCAAATAGACCTCATCTCGTCACCTCAAAATCTCATTTTCTGCCCAACAAAAAGCCCCGCGGAAATCCGCGGGGCCTTATGATCCGCCAAAGTTAATTGTCGATCTTACGCGCGTCGCCGCCGAATGAAGAAGACCGCACCCAAAAGCGCCGGCGCCGCCAGGAATGATAGCGTCGAAGGCTCGGGAACCGCGGTAATATTCAGATTGTCGACCACGAGGTCCTGAGTGTCTCCGGTATTGAAGTTACCAAACGCGATTGCGTTTAATGTTCCGACGCCCGCTGTCGCACCATTCGTGTCTTTCAGGCTCCCGCTAATCGATCCGAGTTGCGAGCTAGCACTGGCAGTAAGTGAATAGGTCCCTGCCGCCGTATCAAAAGTGAGGCTGAAATTAATGTTCACTCCGCGCAGCTCCGTGAGCGTTCCAATGCTGAACGTGTGAGTCCCGGTGGCGTCGTCCACAAACAGCACGTTGTTTCCGCTGCCGGGTGTTAAACCGACGAAAAGATTTTCGTTGCCCCCGAAGCTCGTCCCTAGAGCGCTCTTAATGTTAAAACCAGTCGTGCCCACCACATTGTTTACATTGAACCGCAGATCCAAACTGTAGGTCCCTGCAATAACCCCTCCCGTAACCGTGCGACCCAGTGCTTGGGTATTTCCAGGGCCGTTACCGGCGGCAATACCTAACGCCCGGGCTCCGCTTAACGAACCATCGAACAAACTTCCCCCGGTGCCTTCCAGATAAGTCAGCGCTCCGAAGCCCGAGCCGCCATTATCATTATATTGGATGCCGTCATTGTAATCATTACTCGGGTTTGAATTCTCGAAATTGTCGGAAGCACCGAATGAGATGGCGCTTGCTAAGGCGAGTAATGAGTAACCGAGCGCGATTTTCTTGATCATAAAAAGATGAGTTCCGTTTTTTCCCTCTAAACTGCGGGCCAGAGGGTTTCTCAAATTTCTGGAAAACTGTCAATACTAAATTCGGCCGAATTTAAGAAATTTCCCCGCGCCGACCTCATCCTACAGAGCGGTTGTCGATCTTACACGCCGTCAACTCGCCAACTCCGCCAGGATCGCTTTCTGCACGTGCAATCGGTTCTCCGCCTGATCGAAGATCGTCTGCGCGTGCGCTTCGAATGTCTTCGCGTCGATCTCCTGCCCGCGATGTGCCGGCAAACAATGCATCACCATCGCATCCGGTTTCGCCAGCCTAACTAGCGCCTCATTGATCCAATACGGCCCGAGCTCCGCTTCGCGCCGCGCTTCTTCCGCTTCGCGGCCCATCGAAACCCAGATGTCGGTATAGAGCACGTCCGCACCGCGCGCCGCTTCTTCTACATCGTCCGTGCAGGTGACACGGCCACCCGCGTGATCGAGCAATTTCTTTTTCGGCTGATATTTTTTTGGCGACGCGATTCGCAATTCAAAATCCAATTTCCCCGCCGCGAACAACCACGACCGCGCTGTGTTCGCGATGCCATCTCCGACGAACGTGACAATGCAATTATCGATCTTGCCGCGCTTTTCGATGATCGTGAAAATATCGCCGAGAATCTGGCACGGATGCTCATCATCGGTCAGCGCATTCACCGTCGGCACGCCGGAAAATTCCGCGAACTCCTCGATGTCACTTTGCGCATAGGTGCGAATGATGGCGCCGTGAATCATCCGCGCCAGCACCCGCGCCGTGTCCTTAATCAACTCGCCGCGCCCGAGCTGCGCGTCCGCCGCGTTCATGTAAATTGATTCGCCGCCGAGCTCGCGGATTCCCACTTCAAACGAAACGCGCGTGCGCGTGGACGGCTTCGAAAAAATCAGCGCCCAGGTTTGTCCGGCGAGCGGCCGCGCCGAAATCTGGCCGCGTTTGTTTTTGAACTCGGCCGTGCGTTGCAGAATGCGCTCGATCTCGTCGCGCGTGAGCTGCTCGATGCTGAGAAGATGTTTCATGTTCGTGCAAGATCGACAACGTCGCCGCCGGGAGGCGAGCGACGTGGACGGGCGGCCCGTGAGGGCGAGCGAGCGGGAGCGAGCGAGTCAATTACATCTTCGATCGCACGCAATCCCTCTTCCGCTTCAATGCGCGACAGATTAAGCGGCGGCAACAAACGAATCACCGAATTGCCCGCCGGAACCGTTAACACACCGCGCTCGTGCAATCGCTTCACGACATTAATCGCATTGAACTCCGGCTGAAATTCAATCCCAATCATTAAGCCAAGTCCGCGGACTTCGCGCACAACGTTACCCACAGACTTGCGCAATTGTTCGAGCAAAAATGTTCCTAACGAATGCGCATTCTCGGCTAAAGAATCGCGCTCGATGACATCGAAAATGCGCAGCGCCACGGCGCAGGCCAGCGGCGTCCCGCCAAACGTGCTCGCATGCGATCCGGCCGAAAGCATATCGGCAAATTTCTCACGCACCCAAAACGCGCCGATTGGGAAACCGCCGCCAAGCGACTTCGCCATCGCGACCGCGTCCGGCACAAGATCGACATCTTCATTTTCGAGGATGCGTTGCCAGCTTTGAAATTTTCCCGTGCGAAAATGACCGGCCTGCACTTCGTCGAACATCAATAGCAAGCCGCGCTCGTC
>JBEEGX010000111.1:0-5337 GCA_041167105.1 Verrucomicrobiota bacterium | reverse complement strand
GCCGCTGGCCATGGATTCGAACCACGTCGTCGGCAGCGCCATAATGAAAACGCCGGCCGCGCAAATCGCGCCGCCGATCACGACCATGCGATACGCCGAAAACTGTTGCGTCAGCGCGCCGATGATGGGCGCGAGCAGAATGATCAAGATGGAATTGATCCCCGCGATTTTCCCGACGGGCGCATGCAGCCCGAGCTCGCGGTCGCCGAATTTGGGAAAGACGTAATCCATTTGCAGGAAAATCGCTTTCAGAAATCCGATGAGCAGAAAGAAAACGAGCAGCCGGAAAAAAGTGGATTGGCCGAGAAGCTTTTGGAACAAGCGCGCGGTATCGATTGCGCTTACGCGCATTGTCATGGCGAGGCCGCGCCACATGCCTAGCGACTGCGATTGTCGATCTTGCAATTGTCGATCTTCCGTTCGCCCGTCGGCGGAGCGCCGCAAAAAGTAGATCGTGGGAAATAACACGATCTCGAACGCGAGACTAACGAGGAATAATTGCTGATGCGTTGTCGGTTGATATCCGAACACGCTGAAGCGCATGTCGATCTGCCTGACGAAATCGAAAATATAACCGGCCGCGAGATAGCCGACGTTCATGATCATGTAGATGATGGAGAACGAAATCGAGCGTTGCGCCGTGGTGGAATATTTACGCGTGGCCGCGAGCAACACCGGCGTGCCGAGCGCCTCGCCTACCGCGAGCGGGAGCACGCCGCACACAAGGGCCAGCCACGGAATGGTCGTCGACACCATGACCGTGCGCGCGAATGTGCAGATCGCGACACCGAGAAAAAATGTTCGCCGCAAACCGATCGCGTCCGTTAACGAACCGGCAAGCAACGTGAACACCGTCATCGCCGGCGCCCACACCCAACCGACCAGCGCACCCGCCGCTTGATCGCTAAATCCGAGGTCCTTCGACAGCCACAGCACCATCGTTTTGTTAGTGACCGAATACGCCGTGTAGATGAGGAACTTGGTCAGGAAGGTGAGCCACAGCTCGCGTCGCGCGCCGCGCAGCACTGTGAACTTCGCGATGAATCCGCGCACGCCCGTCGGCGGGACGATTTCCTCCGCGGGTGCGATTGCCGTCGGTTGCTCGCTCACGATGTCGATCTTCGAATAGAACCGCGCGCGCGTCGAATTGTTGTCGACGATTGTCGATCTTACGCCGCAAGTGCGATGAAAAGAGAATTAACGCGCTTGAAACATCAGTTGGCGATTGGTAGGCAGGTTTGCAAACCGCTTATGAGTAGTACCACCAAACGTTCGATTCTTCGCGTGATTCACCTCGTTTTAACCATTCCGATCCTCGGTTACATTTATGAACCTGCTGCGGAAGTTCAGCAGTACGCCGGCGGTGTTCGGTTTATCTTCGTGCCGGTCCTTATGCTTTCGGGATATTGGATGTATTCGGGCGTGATCTTCGCGGTCATCGGCGTGGCGGCGTGGGTCGGTGCATATCGCCTGTCGGGATTTGGCGCGGCGCTCCTGAGCCAGATCGTGCTCTTCATCGCGCGGAAGATTTGGTTGGTGATTCGCGCGCGACGGTCGGAGTCGATTGGCGAATAGGAAAGGAAACTTAATGCGAGGCGTTGAAACAAAAAAGCCGCTGTCGTCGAAACAACGCGAAGAACTGCTCAGAACATTGCGAGCGCGTTTCGAGGAAAACATGCACCGCCATAAAGCTGTTCAATGGGCGAAAGTGGAAGCAAGGCTGAAAGCTAATCCTGAAAAACTCTCGTCCTTGAATGAAATGGAAAGAACTGGCGGCGAACCGGACGTTGTCGGTCATGACAAAAAAACGGGCGAATACATCTTTTTTGATTGTTCGGCGGAAACGCCTAACGACCGCAGAAGTGTTTGTTACGATCGTGAAGGGCTTGAGTCACGGAAAGAGCATAAGCCAAAAAATAATGCCATGGATATGGCTGCGTCCATGGGTGTTGAGCTTTTGACCGAAGAACAATATCTGGATCTGCAGAAGCTGGGAGAGTTCGACGCGAAGACATCGAGCTGGGTAAAAACGCCTTCTGATATTAGAAAGCTCGGCGGCGCGCTCTATTGCGATCGTCGCTACGGTCGCGTCTTCACCGGTTATAACGGTGCGCAGTCTTACTACAGCGGCCGGGCGTTCCGTGGTTCGCTGCGAGCCTAATCCGCGACGGCTCACAAAAGTCGATCGACAAACTCGCGCGCATCGAACAAGGCGAAGTTGTCGATCTTTTCGCCGGTGCCGACGAATCGCGTCGGAATCGCGAGCTCGTTTTGAATCGCGACCACGATGCCGCCTTTGCCGCTGCCGTCGAGCTTGGTCACGATGAGACCGGTTAGGCCGAGGGCCTGATGGAATTCGCGCGCTTGCGCGAGCGCATTGCCGCCGGTAGTCGCGTCGATCACGAGCAGAATTTCGTGCGGCGCCCGATTGTCGATCTTAGCGAGGCTGCGTTTCACCTTTTGCAATTCGGCCATCAGATTCGTTTTCGTGTGCAAACGTCCCGCCGTGTCGCACACCAGAAAATCAATCTGCTGTTTGGACGCCGCTTCGTAGGCGTCATAACAAAGCGCGGCCGGATCGGCGTTGTATTCGCCGCGAATCATCGGAACGCCCAGGCGTTCCGCCCAAATCCCAAGTTGCTCGATCGCCGCTGCGCGAAATGTGTCCGCGGCCGCGAGTAATACCGTATGTCGATCTTGCAAGAGATAATGCGCGAGCTTCGCCGTCGATGTTGTTTTGCCGGTGCCGTTCACGCCGACAACAAGCACGACCGCCGGCCGATCGCCTAACGAACGCAACGGCTCGGCACGTTTCGGGAGCACTTGCAGGATTTCTTCACGCGCGACTTCGATCACATTGCCGATGCCGAGCGCGGACCACGCTTCGCGTTCTTTCGCCCGATCGATGATGCGCATCGTCATGGCGACGCCGAGGTCGGCGCGGATGAGCGCGGCCTCGAGCTCATCCCAATCGACGGGCTTATTCGCGAATGTTTGCGCGAGCGTCTCGAAAAACTTCATTCGTCTACGCGCAAGATCGACAATCGCTATTCGGCCGGCGCGGGCCTAACAAGCGGCTCGCGTGCGGGCCGGTCCAGGTCTTTGCGAATGCGATCGAGAATTCCATTCACAAATTTCCCCGACTCGGCGCCGCCAAACGTTTTCGCCAAATCAATCGCTTCATTGATCGAGACCACCGGCGGGATGTCGTCGCGAAAAAGCATTTCGTAAATCGCCAATCGCAAAACATTCCGATCCACAGCGCTGATGCGGTTGAATTCGTAATTCTCCGCGTACTTACAAATGCGTTCGTCGATCTCAGGCAAATGCGCGGACATTCCTTCGATCAACGGCTGCGCAAACTCGCGCACGCTTTGTTTCGTCGGCAAAAATTCCCAGAACTGATCGATCTTCTCCGGCGCGACTCCGCGTTGCAGATCGCGCCAGAAAGAATATTGCAGGGCCGCTTCGCGGGCTTTTCGCCGTTTTCCCATGTCGATCTTAGTGCGGTGTCGCCGAAACGGCCGCGGTGGTCGGTTTCTTTTGCCGCAAATCCAAAAGCACCGTGGCGATCCCGACCGCCGCGCGCGCCGCTTCCGTCCCGCGATTGATTTTGTCTTCGAGACAACGCTCGCGCGCTTCCAGCTCGTCATTCAAACTGAGGACCGCATTGATTACTGGCACGCCGTGCTCGACCGCGATCGTCTGCAACGCATCCGTGACCGAGCGCGCCAGATTCTCCGCGTGATTGGTTTTGCCCTGCAAGATCACGCCGAGCGCGAGAATGGCGTCCGCTCGTTTTTGCAACGCTACCTCGCGCACAACGACCGGAATCTCGAACGCGCCCGGCACGTGGTGCAGCGCGATTTCCGCGGCCGGCGCGAGCGCGCGCAATTCGTTAGTCGCATGATCGACCAAACCCTGCACGTATTCGGCGTTGAACTGGCTCGCGACAATAACGAAGCGACGTTTTCCCGCGACGACACGCGGACGAAGTTGAATCGCGTTCGACATGTCGATCTTACAACGAATGCCCCAGCTTCACGCGTTTCGTTTCCAGATATTTTTCGTTGTGCGGATTGGCTTCGCTGCGAATCGGCACCTGCTCGACCATTTGCATTCCGTAACCTTCCAGACCGACCACCTTCTTCGGATTGTTCGTTAGGAACCGGAACTTGCGCACGCCGAGATCGAACAAAATCTGCGCGCCGAGCCCGTAATCGCGCAAATCCGCCGGCAGACCGAGCTTCGCGTTCGCTTCCACCGTATCGAGACCTTCCTCCTGCAATTTGTAAGCGTGAATCTTGTTCGCGAGCCCGATGCCGCGGCCTTCCTGCCGCATGTAAACGAGCACGCCGTTACCCGCTTCGGAAATTTGCCGCAACGCCGCGTGCAATTGATTCCCGCAATCGCACCGGCGCGATCCGAAGACATCGCCGGTGAGACATTCGCTGTGCACGCGCACAAGCGTGACATCGTCCTTGTCGATCTTGCCCTTGACTAGCGCGAGATGATGAATGCCGTCCACTTTCGAACGGTAAAGGTGCAAATCGAATTCGCCGTAATCGGTCGGCAGCCTGACGACCTGCTCGCGTTCGACCAGTTTCTCGCGCTTACGCCGATAGGCGATGAGCGATTGGATCGTGCAGATGCGCAGTTTGTGTTTCTTGCGGAACTCGAGCAGCTCGGGCAACCGCGCCATCGTTCCGTCATCATGCAAAATTTCGCAGAGCACACCGGCCGGTTGCAGTCCGGCCATCTGCGCAAGATCGACAGCGGCCTCAGTGTGACCGGCGCGACGAAGCACGCCGCCATCTTGCGCGCGCAATGGAAAGACGTGACCCGGTTGCACGAGATCATCCGGCGTTGAGTGCGGATTTCCGATTGCGAGAATGGTTGTCGCGCGATCGTATGCGCTAATGCCGGTGGTGACGCCGCGCGCCGCGTCCACCGACACCGTGAAATCCGTGCGATAACTCTCGCGATTTTGCGCGACCATTCGCTGCAATCCGAGCTGCTCCGCGTGCTCGTTCGAAATCGGCGCGCAGATCAATCCGCGTCCGAACTTCGTCATGAAATTAATCGCGTCCGGCGTGACCTTTTCCGCCGCCATCACGAGGTCGCCTTCGTTCTCGCGGTCCTCGTCGTCGGTCACGATGACAATGCGCCCGGCGGCGATGTCCTCGAGGACATCGTCGATACTATCGAACTCGAGCGTCTCGCGCTTCGGCGCCTGCGCAATCATGGGCGAATACCATTACGCTCGCGCCGCTTTCGGGCAACCAGTCTTAGCCCGCGGGCGATTGAGGTCAATCGTCCCTACCGGAACCAACAATT
>JBEEGX010000110.1:0-3173 GCA_041167105.1 Verrucomicrobiota bacterium | reverse complement strand
TCCATTTTCATCCTCATGAGCGCGGCTGCGATCTGTTCCGCGCAGCCGAACCCCGAAGCGAACAAGATCGCGCGCGAGGCGGGTGAAGCAGCCAAGAACCAGGATTGGGACACGGCCATCGACGGCTTCCGCAAAGCCGCGGGCATGGATAAAAAATACGAAGCGAATGTCGCCGCGGCGTTACAACAGCGCGCCGCCGACGCGACAAAGCAGAATCGCTTTCCCGATGCGATTACCGATTTGAGCGAAGCGATCAAGATGCATCCGAATGTCGCCGCCTTCGAACAGCGCGCTTACGTTTACATGCGCATGAACGATACGGAGCACGCGTCGGCCGATTACTCCGATGCGATCAAACAAAATCCCGGCGAGTCGCGTTTGTACGTGCGTCGCGCCGATGTGCTCGCGACCAAGGGCGATTTCAAAGGTGTGATCGCCGATTGCGACAAAGCGTTGAAGATCAAAAAAGGCGAGGCCCACGCGCGCGAACTGAAGAAATGGGCCGAGGAGCGAT
Organism: Verrucomicrobiota bacterium; assembly: GCA_041167105.1. Taxonomy (GTDB): domain Bacteria; phylum Verrucomicrobiota; class Verrucomicrobiia; order Chthoniobacterales; family UBA10450; genus JAJPGZ01. The sequence continues at coordinate 2,659 of JBEEGX010000110.1, read as the reverse complement.
TGAAAACGCAAGCGGGCCAGGCGCCTAACAATCAGCCGCCACCGTCTTCGCGCTGACGCGCGAAATTATTCCGCGGGCTCTTGCCCGTTAACTGCGTCGGGCGTTGCGTCTGCCGTTTGCGCTTGTCCCTTGGTGATGAAGCGCGGTTTGCGGCGATTTGCCGGCAGCGGCGTCAGCGTCATGGCGATGTTACGGCCGGTGATTTTCGGTTCCATCTCGACCTGCGACATACCGGCGAGATCGTCGCGCACTTTGTACATCAGCTCCATGCCGAATTCCTGGTGCGCCATCTCACGTCCGCGAAACTGTAGCTGCACCCGCACCTTGTTTCCCTTGTCGAGAAATTCTTCCCCGTGCCGGATCTTCGTCATGTAATCGTGATCGTCGATGTTCACCCGGAACTTGATTTCCTTTAGCTTCGAACCGGTACCGCCGCGCTTGTCTTTGTCGTGCTTGGACAAATCGTAACGAAATTTGCCTAACGAAACGATCTTGCAGACCGGCGGATTAGCGGTGGGCGCGACTTCGACCAGATCGAGTCCGAGATTTTGCGCTTCACGCAGCGCGTCACTCAATTTCATGACGCCGAGCTGCTGGCCGGAGGCTCCGATAATGACCCGGACTTCACGCGCGCGAATCCGGCCGTTTACACGAATTTGTGGTTGCAGATTAAATCAGTCTCCAAAACGACGTGAACGGGAGTGCTCCGCCGCGCCGTATTTCATTCTCGCAAATCGACGACCGCTCGTCGAACACTCTTCCCTCATCGCGGCTGCGATCCTCCGCCATGAAGGGCGCGCAATTTCGCGCGCCGGGTGCAAGTACTAAGCAACAAACGTGCGCTGGCAAGACGAATCTCGTGACGTGTAGATGTCGATCTTGCAACGAATCACGGCGGCGGATCGCCGAAATGCGCTTTGTGCGCGGCGTAGGCAACCGCGTCGTCGAGCATGGAATCGATCGTCGCGGCAATCGCCTCAAGTTTCACGACGCCGGAAAAAACCGCGCGATCCCCGATTTCGGTGTCGACCACGAATGTCGGACGCTGCGTCACTTGCAGCGCGTGAAATTCACTTGTCGATCTTCGAATGCGTTGCTCGATCTCCGGCGATTTCGCGCGCTCGAGTAATTTGTCTTTGTCGAGACCGGCCGCACCCGCGGCGACTTCGGCCGCGACCTCCCAGCGCCCTAACATTTTCCCCTCGCGCAATCCCGCAATCGCGATTGCCAGACGAATACGATCGTCCTTCACCCCAAAATCTTTTCCCGCTTCCGCCACCGCGTTGGGCGCGAGATATTCTGCCGGCCCGTGTTCGTACCAATTGCTGCTCAACATGAAGGGCGAACGATTCATCATGCCACTGCGGCGATAAAACCATTCCTCCTGCTCGCGCGAAGTCGGCAGGCCGGCTTTGTCCATGAGCGCGATCTTCCACTGAAATTCGGCGCGGCCTTCGTAGCGCTCTTTCAATTTCGCCCACGTCGGCTCGGACCAGAAACACCACGACGAAATGACGTCGATATACGATGTCACATTGATCTGCATGCGGGGACAGTGAACGTTCCCGGCTTCCGCGCAAGATCGACATGTTCGATTTCAATCATCTGCTCTTCTTCGCCGCGACCGCGACGCCACTCGCGGTGCTGGCGAAAACTTTTCGTCGCGGTGCGCGTTTGCGCGTGTGGCGGCTCGCCGCCATCGCGGTGTTGATCGTCGCCGCGCTTGCATGGTTTTTCTTTCGCGATCGCGCCGGATACATCGCCGGCGGGGCGTGGCTCGTGTTGCTTTTTATTCCCGCGATCGGCATGCGCCGCGTTGCTGATCTGGCGGAACGGCGACGTTTCCGATCTGCGCGTTATCTCGCGAGCGCGTTGCGACTCGTGCATCCGAGCGAAGAACTGCGTCACGAAATTGAATTGCTCCGTCTGTACGAATCGCGTCCCGATCTTGTCCCGCATTCAGAGGAGCCATTGCAAGATCGACAACGCACTTTTTTCAGTGCGCCGGCTGTTCTCGTCATCGCGCTCCTCAACATCGCCGCGTTTCTTTTCGAGATTTCACACAAACATTGGCAGGAACCGCTCGGCCTTCACCGGCTCGGCGCGCTCGAACCTGCCGCCGTTATTGACGCTCACCAATTCTGGCGCCTGCTCACCGCGCTCTTTCTTCACTTCGATTATCTGCATCTCACCTTCAACGTCTTCGCACTTTATGTTCTCGGCCCTGCGGTCGAACGCGCGATCGGTTCGTGGCGTTTCGTGATTTGCTATTTGGTCGCGGGACTTGGCTCGAGCGTCGGCGTGGTCGTGCTCGCCCGCATGCACATCGCACATGCGGATCAATTGGTCGGCGCGTCCGGCCCAGTTATGGGAATCGTCGGCGCATGGGCCGCCTTCTCATTGCGCAATCATCATCTGCCGCTCGCGCGGCAGCGATTGATGAATGTGCTGCTCATCGTCGCGATTCAAACGGCATTCGACCTAACGACTCCGCAGATCAGTATGTCAGCGCATTTGTGCGGACTGGCCGCGGGTTTTCTTATCGGCTTGCTCGTCTCGCCTAAGAAGATGTCGATCTAACGCGGTGTCTGGCGCGTGATATGCAGCGCGAGGGACTTGCCGCCGGAACTTTTCCTGATTAACTGCGCTCGAATTTAAC
>JBEEGX010000109.1:0-2754 GCA_041167105.1 Verrucomicrobiota bacterium | reverse complement strand
GTCGTTGTCGTGCTGGTTTGCGCAAGCGCCACGCCTGTGCCAACCGCGATCGCCAACAGTGTCAGTAATGTTGTTTGTTTCATGTTTGTCCTTTGCTTTGATTAAACGGATGCTCTCCGCCGTGTCTGATTCCGACTTGTCCCAGCGCGACTTTATTCAACCGCGGAGGCGTTTCGTTAGATCGACATCGTACGGTCGCATCGCGTCATGAGTGCGATACAACCGCTGCCCGGTTTCCGCGATTTTCTGCCGAAGGAATGTGCCGAGCGCAATTACATTTTCGCGAAGTGGCGCGAAGTCGCGCGCCGCTACGGCTTCGTCGAGTGGGACGGGCCTGTGCTCGAGCCGACCGAGCTCTACAGAAAGAAAAGCGGTAACGAAATCGTCGGCCAGCTTTTTAATTTCATCGACAAAGGCGAACGCGAAGTCGCGTTGCGTCCCGAGCTCACGCCCACGCTCGCGCGCGTCGTCGCCGCGCATGAACGCGAATTCAAAAAGCCGCTCAAGTGGTTTTCCATCGGCCAATTCTTCCGCTACGAAAAACAACAGCGCGGAAGATTGCGCGAACATTACCAACTCAACTGCGACATCATGGGCGAAAGCGATTTCGCCGCCGACGTCGAGCTGATCGCGCTTTGCATCGACATTCTTCGCGGATTTGGCCTAACGGAAAAAGATTTCGTCGTCCGCATCAGCGATCGTGAATTCTGGACCGACTTTTTGCGGCAACAAAAACTTCCGACGGAACGTTGGGACGAAATCTTGCAGACGATCGACAAATCCGAGCGCGAGTCGCCGGAAAAGATGAACGAGAAACTTGGCGACCTTGCCGAACCGATCATGTCGATCTTGCATGAAGGTGGGCGCAGCGAAAAACTCGACCGCCTGGTCGACAATCTCGGCGCACGCGATCTCGCGCAATACGTCGATATCGATGTGCGCATCGTCCGCGGTCTCGCGTATTACACCGGTACCGTCTTCGAAGTGTTCGATCGCGCCGGAAAACTACGCGCCATCGCCGGTGGTGGTCGCTACGATCGATTGATTGAAACATTGAGCGATGGCGCCGTCTCGATGCCCGCCCTCGGATTCGCCATGGGAGATGTTGTGCTGGGCGAGCTGGTTCGCGATCGCGTCGCTGCGCACGAGCAAATGGCGGCGGCGGCGAACCGCGAACACAAGATCGACATCTACATTGTCATCGCCAAGGAGGAACGCCGCGGCGATGCGCTCGCGCAAATCCAGCAACTTCGTGAGCAAGGTTACCGCGTCGATTATCCACTCACCGCCACGAAAGTGCCGAAGCAGTTTCAAACCGCGGAAGATTTAGGCGCCACCATCGCGCTGCTCTATGGCGACGAATGGCCGCAGTTGAAAATTAAAACGCTGGCCACGCGCGAAGAGAAGTTGATTGATCAGGCCGCATTGCTCGACACCGTGAAGACGTTGATTCCCGAGTAATGTTCCGCACGCACGACTGCAATTCCCTTCGCAAGATCGACATCGGCAAGCAGGTCACGCTCGCCGGTTGGGTCAACGTCACACGCGACCACGGCGGCGTAATTTTTATCGATCTGCGCGATCGCGAAGGATTGACGCAGGTCGTCTTTCGTCCCGAAGAAAACGCCGAGGTCGCGAAGCAAGCGCACCATTTGCGCAGCGAAGACGTCATTCAAGTTATCGGCCCGGTCGCGGCGCGCGTGCCGGGAACGGAGAATCCGAAACTTCCAACCGGCGACATCGAAGTGGTGCCGAGCCAGCTGAAGGTTTTGAATCGCGCTGACGATTTGCCGTTCCAGATCGATACCGACATTCACAACGAAGATTTGCGGCTGACGTATCGCTACTTCGATCTGCGCCGGCCACGTCTCGCGCGCAATTTGCGAATGCGGCATGCAGTCACAAAAGCGACGCGCGATCATCTCGACTCGCAAGGCTTCATTGAAGTGGAGACGCCAATTCTTTCCAAGAGCACGCCGGAAGGCGCGCGCGATTTTCTAGTGCCGAGCCGGCTCACGCCGGGAAAATTCTACGCGCTGCCGCAAGCGCCACAGCAATACAAACAATTGCTCATGGTTGGCGGCGTCGAAAAATATTTTCAGATCGCGAAATGTTTTCGCGACGAAGATTTGCGCGCCGATCGGCAACCGGAATTCACACAGATCGACATCGAAGCGTCGTTCGTCGAGCCGGACGACATTTATGCGCTGACCGAAGGAATCCTCGCGGCGATTTTCAAAGCTGCGCGCAAGATGGACGTCAAACTTCCATTCGATCGGCTGACGTATCACGAAGCGATCAGCCGATTCGGGAGTGACAAACCCGATCGACGTTTCGGAATGGAGCTTGTCGATCTTGGCGAAGATTTTCGCGCGAGCAGTTTCAAGGTTTTTCGCGGCGCAGTCGATGCCGGCGGCGTCGTGAAAGCGATCAACGCGAAAAATTTCGCGTCGCTCACCATCGGTCAATCGGATGAGCTGACGGACATCGCGAAGACGTTTGGCGCAAAAGGTCTAGCATTCATCAAAGTCGAAGGCGGCGAGTGGAAATCGCCCATCGTGAAATTCTTTTCGGACGCGGAGAAGAACGCGCTCCAAACGAAGCTGAAGATCGAAGAAGGCGATCTCATTTTGTTCGCGGCCGATAAATGGGACGTCGCCTGCGAAGTGCTGGGTCGAATCCGGCTGCGCATTGCTGAGATGCAAAAGTTGATTGTCGATCTTGCGCGATTGGATTTTCTCTGGGTCACAGATT
>JBEEGX010000108.1:0-4061 GCA_041167105.1 Verrucomicrobiota bacterium | reverse complement strand
GAACGCCATTATCGCAACGACACTGAGGTTCCGTTTACCTACATCAAGGACATCGATTACCCAACTATGGCGAAAATATCCGATCACGACGTCGGGTTGCCCGGCGTCGATATCGCGGTGAAGCCGGTGCGTTCCTACGTTTACGGCGCGCTCGCGGCGCACATGCTGGGCTACGTCGGCCTGCCCGACGACACGAACAAGGAAGAGGCGCGCAAGTACACGTTCTATCAGGGCGACGTGGAGGGAAAATCGAACATCGAGAGGGCGATGGATGAATATCTGCGTGGCAAACCGGGCGTGCGTTATCTGAAGAAGAACGCCAAGGGAACGATCGAAGGCGTGGCGAAGGAAGAACCGCCGAAACAAGGCGCGAATGTTTTTCTCACGCTCGATGCGCGTATTCAGGCCATCGGCGAAGAAGCGCTGCGCGCGGTCAGCCGCGCTGGCGCAGTAGTTGTCGATCCAAACAACGGCAACGTGCTCGCGATGGTCTCGGTGCCGTCATTCGATCCGAATACGTTTATTCCGAGCATCAAAAAGAAGGATTGGGATGCGTTGCGTAAGGACGAAGGCGATCCGCTCGTGAACCGCGCAATCAGCGCACTGCCGCCGGGCTCCACCTTTAAGCTCATCACCGCGTTCGGTGGATTGCGCGGATCAAAAAATCTCGCCGGTGCTAAATACAATTGCGGCGGCGGTGTGAGTTATGGCGATCACTTTTTCCGATGCTGGGTCGCGGAAAAACATTACACGCACGGCACCATCGGACTCGCCGACGCGCTCAAGGTTTCATGCGATTCGTTTTTCTATCAGTACGGAAACGCGGCTGGCATTCAGTCGATTGACATCGTTGGCAAGATGTTGGGAATCGGCGAAGAATCAGGCCTGCACTTGTCCGGTGAACAAACCGGCAACATGCCCGGCCCTGAGTGGATGCAAATTCACCATCCGCAGGAACGTTGGTCGTCGGCGCAAACCGCTAATGTTACGATCGGCCAGGGTTACACGCTTGTTTCGCCTTTGCAGTTGGCCATGGCTTACGTCGCCGCCGCGAATGGCGGCACATGTTATTACCCGCGCTTGATCGACAAGGTACTTAATCAAGACGGCACGCCCGTTGTCGACGAACAAGGCAAGCCGGTCAGCTTCGCCCCGCGCATTCGGGCCGATCTTCGCCGCGAAGTTTCACCGCAGGATATGGAACTCGTTAGGCGCGGTTTGTGGAAAGTTGTGAACGAAGATGGAGGAACTGGCGGTCGCGCGCGTTTGAAAGATGTCGTGGTCGCTGGGAAAACCGGTACGGCGCAAGCGACCGACCGTGGCCACGAAGAAAACGTGGCTTGGTTTACGTGTTTCGCGCCATTTGATCATCCGAAATATGTCATCGCCGTGATGGTGCAGGGCGCTTCTGGGCATGGCGGCGAGGTCGCGGGCCCGATCGCGACCCGCATCCTCGAACGCATTCTCGCGCAAGACGAAGAAAAGTTCGATATGGAGGTCGCGTGGCTCGCACCCGCGCATCACCCAAATCCATTCCAATTGATCAAATCAACGAGCTATACAGGCAGCAACGTTGGCGCCGAGGACGAAGAGGGTGCCGACACCAGCCAAAGCGCGGCCGTGCAATTGGCGAGCGATAATTCGTCGCCCGATGTTGAACAGGAAGCTGATGCACAAGGACAGGTGACGAAGCGCCGCACCGCGCCGCGCGCGCAGCCGGTGGCGCAACCCGCGCGCAAGCCTAACTTTTTCGAACGGCTCTTCGGAGCCAAACCGAGAACGGCGCAACCGGCCCCGACGCCGGTGCGTCGCAGATAGAACATGTCGATCTTATTACATGTCGATCTTGTGCCGTTAAAGATCGACCAACCATTTTTAAATTATGTTAGACAGAGTACGAAAGATTTTGGGAATTACTTCACACAAAACCGGCAACAAAATAATCGTGAGCGTGGAAAAGCTCGAGCGTCGCGTGGCGTTACTCGAGAATGGCCGGCTTGAAGAATACAGCGTAGAGCGCGAGAGCACGCGCAACATCGTCGGCAGCGTCTATAAAGGACGCGTCAAGAACATCGAGATGGGACTCAAGGCGATGTTCGTCGACATCGGCTTCGAGAAAAATGCGTTCCTGCATTTTTGGGACGCGATTCCCGCCGCGCTCGACAGCAACATCGAAGAAATCGAGCGCCGTCCCGGCAAAAAACAGCGCAAGCGAATTACGGCGAAAGATATTCCGAGCATCTATCCGGTCGGCTCAGAAGTGATCGTGCAGGTGACGAAAGGTCCGATCGGTACGAAAGGGCCGCGCGTGACGACGAACTTAAGTTTCGCCGGACGTTATCTCGTGTTGATGCCGTTTAGCGATCGCAGCGGTGTTTCGCGCAAGATTGAAGATCCAAAAGAGCGCGTGCGGTTGCGCAAGATTTTGCAAGAGCTCGATATTCCGGACGGGCTCGGCGTGATCATCCGCACAGTCGGTGAAGGACAACGCGCGAGATATTTTGTGCGCGACCTGCGTTTCCTGCTCGAGCAGTGGGTCAAGGTCGAGCAACAAATGAAAGATCGACAAGCACCGGTGCGCGTATTTGAGGAGCCGGATCTGGTGGACCGAACGGTGCGCGATTTTTTGACCGAGGAAGTCGAGGAAGTCTTGGTCGACGATCGCGAAGCGGCCGAACGCATGATGGACATGGTGGGCCAGATTTCGCGGCGCTCGCGCAACCGCATCAAATATTACGACGGCGCCACGCCCATCTTCGAATCCTTCGGCGTGCAGAAACAAATCGACGACGCGTTTCATCGACAAGTGTGGCTGCGATGCGGCGGCTACATTGTGATCGACGAAACCGAAGCGCTGGTCGCGATCGACGTAAACACCGGCCGGAACAAAGGCGGGCGCGACGTGGAGCGGACCATTTTGCAAACTAACCTGGAAGCGGCGGACGAGATCGCGCGGCAATTGCGATTGCGAAATGTGGGCGGCCTCATCATTGGCGATTTCATCGACATGAAGGGCCGGAAAGATCAGCAGATGGTTTACAATTTGATGCGGGAGCGATTGAAGCGCGATAAAGCGAAGACGCACGTGCTGCCGATCTCGCCGTTAGGCCTGATGGAGATGACGCGACAACGGGCGCAGGAAAGTCTAAGCGACACGATTTACGAAAACTGTCCGTACTGCGGCGGGCGCGGCGTGGTCAAGACGACGATGACGACGAGCGTGGAGTTGCACCGCACGCTCAATACCGTGATGCGCAAATATCAGGACACTGTGCACGAAATTCGCGTGGTGGTGAATCCCGATGTGCTCAAGCGATTGAAGGAAGAGGACGAAGAGTTGCTTGTCGAACTTGAACGTCGTTATGCGGGACGGCTGACGTTTCGCGGCGATCCCGGATTTCATCACGAAAAATTCGTCATTACCGACGCGACCAGCGGGGCGGAGCTTAAGGCATAATCCTACAGTAAGATTTGCCGGCGCGACCTTGAAATCGATTGGCCGCGTGCTTTTGTGCGACATCCAGCAATGAGCGCGGCTGCGTTCTTATTTGGGAAGCTGGAACATTCAGGGAACAACAAAAGGAGGGACAAAGAATGAAGCAGCTTATGGCATGCTTGTTAGGCTTGTTCGTGCTCGGCTCTGTCGCATTCGCCGGCGCCGAGTATGCGGGCAAGGAAATGAAACAAACCGCGGCGGTACAAACGGAGGAATGTTGGTACGCCGACAGGGAATTCAACGTGAGCCTGTGGGGCGCATATGCCTTCGCCGGCACCGAGAATCAACGCACCGGAATTGAAGACGCCGACGACCTCGGTATCTACGGCTCGTACGATCGCTTCCTCAGCGCCGATCACGCGTGGGGCGGCGGCATCGATGCCAAATATTTTTTCATGAAATATTTTGGCGTCGGAATTGAGGGCTTTGCTCTTAATGGCCGCACCTTGCACGGACACTTCGATCATGGATCGGAGTCGGTGAGCGAGGAGTTCTATTCGGTCGATCACCATTTGGTCGGCGGTGTCCTCGGAACGGTGACAGTGCGGTTTCCGATTGGATGCTC
>JBEEGX010000107.1:0-3278 GCA_041167105.1 Verrucomicrobiota bacterium | reverse complement strand
AGCAAGCGAGGATTGACTTCACGTCGTGTGCATTACTCGCATCGATGTAGCTCCGGATAATTGGTGGAAGATTGAGCGGCATAGCTGCAGAAAAAGCCTCGGCTATTCAACGAACGACGCAAATACTGTGCGCCATGCGATGGTTCTTACCATTTTTAAGCTCCCTTCTTTTTTGCATCAGCTCGCTTCAAGCGGCCGAAGCGGTCGGTTCGCGCGATGCAAAGATCGACAACGTACAGTTGCATTATCTGACCGCGGGTCACGGATCGGCCACGGTGATTTTGTTGCACGGTTTCGCGGAGACGTCGCGGATGTGGCGACCGATCATTCCATTGCTCGCGGAAAAATTTACCGTAATCGCGCCGGATTTGCCGGGCATTGGTGACTCTGCGATTCCGGCAAAGACCGGCATGCTCATCGCGGCGCAGCAGATCCATGAGCTGATGCGTTCGCTGAAAATCGAGAAGGCGCGCGTGGTCGGTCATGACATCGGGCTGATGGTTGCGTACGCCTACGCGGCGCAATTTCCTAACGAGACCGAGAAGCTCGCGGTGATGGATGCGTTCCTGCCGGGGGTCGAAGGATGGGAAGCGATCTACAATGCGCCGAACGTTTGGCATTTCCGTTTCAACGGCGAGTATCCGGAGAAGCTGGTGCAAGGGCGGGAGCGGACTTACTTCGAGTATTTCTGGAATGTCTTTGCGGCGGACAAGACGCATTCGATTCCTGAACCCGAGCGCAAGGCTTATACCGCTGCCTATGCCCGACCTGGGAGGATGCGAGCGGCCTGGGCTTACTTCGCGTCGTGGCCGCAATTGGCAACGGAGCTCGCACCGCTCTCAAAGACGAAGCTGACGATGCCGGTGTTGTCGATCGGCGGCGAAAAATCGTTAGGCAACGAACTTGGGACGCAAATGAAATTGGTGGCCGACAATGTCACGGTCATCGTTCTTCCAAACACCGGTCATTGGATTCTTGAAGAACGGCCGAAGGAAACCACCGAGGCGCTAGTGAAGTTTCTTTGATTTGAGTGAGGACGATTGAAAGACTCGACATTGGAATATTAGCGCTGATCGCGAAAACCGCGGGCGCAATCTTTTTGCGGCGTAGCCCAAGTCCAAGGTGCGAGCGCGATTGGCAGCGACTGGCATGCAAGATCGACAAGTACCGGATGAGAGAGTGTCGGCGTTTGGAGTGTCTGCCTTATATAATAGGTGCTTTAGCCACCTAACGGCCGATAGTGCCGCCTCCATGTCATTTCGTGCGCTTAATCTTTCCCCAAAAATCTTGCAGGCTGTTGAGGACGCCGGCTACACCGAGCCGACTCCGATCCAGGTCGCGGCGATCCCGCACATTCTCGCGGGACACGATGTCATCGGCATCGCGCAAACCGGCACCGGGAAAACGGCGGCGTTCGTTTGGCCGATTTTGATGAAGCTCCTCGAATCGAAACAGAATGGGCAAAAAGGCGGGACGCGCGCTCTGGTCGTCGCGCCGACGCGCGAGCTGGTGGTGCAAATCGAAGAGAACGTGCGCGCTTATGCGAAACATGTTCCGCTGCGCATGGCCACGGTTTACGGCGGGGTGAGCGAACGTCCGCAGATCGCGGCGCTACGTTCACATGTCGATCTTGTGGTCGCGACGCCGGGCCGATTGATGGATTTGATGGACCAACGCGTGGCCGATCTTTCGCGCATCGAGTTTCTCGTGCTCGACGAAGCGGACCGGATGCTGGACATGGGTTTTCTTCCGCCGATTCGGCGGATCGTGAAAGCGTTACCGCAGAAACGGCAGACGCTCATGTTCTCGGCGTCGCTCTCGCGTGAGATCGAAAAGTTGACGCACGAGTTCCAGCGATCGCCCAAAATTATCGAGATCGGTCGGCGCGCGAATCCGGCGGAGACGGTGACGCAGTTCGTTTACGAAGTGCGGCCGCACTTGAAACCGGCGTTACTCCTGCATTTGTTAAGCGATCCCATGTTCGACACGGTGCTGGTTTTCACGCGGACAAAACGTGGCGCGGACAAGCTTTCTCGGCGTCTTGAAAGCAGCGGAATCAAAACCGGCGCGATCCATTCGAATCGTTCGCAAAATCAACGGCTGCGGGCGTTGAAAGATTTTAAGTCGGGCGCAATGCGGGTGCTGGTCGCGACCGACGTTGCCGCGCGCGGGATCGACGTGGATGGGATTTCGCACGTGGTGAATTACGATTTCCCGATGCACCCGGAGGATTACGTGCATCGCATCGGGCGCACGGGCCGAGCGCATGCGGTGGGCGATGCGATCAGTTTCGTCACGCCGGAAGATCAGGGAGAGTTGCGTTCGCTCGAGCGTTTCATCGGCCGCGGGATCGTGCGGAAAAAGGCGGAAGGCTTCGATTACGATGCAGCTGCGCCGGCCGGCGAAGCGCGGGGTAGGGGAGCAGCGCGCGGTTCGCAACGAAAGATCGAGCCGCGATTACCGGGAAATTCTCCGCGTGGAGCTGGCGATGCGGCGCAAGGGCAAGTTGGGTGGCGTTTTCGGAATGCTTCGTCGAACAACCGTCCGCCGCGCAGATCTTATCGAAGGCATCGCTGATTTCGTTAGGGATGAGTTCGCGAGCTCAATGAGACGAATATTTATCTTCGGGGCCGTTATCTGCGGCGTCGCATGCGCAGAATTGTTCGAGGCGGCTGGGCAGTCGGAAGACAAAAGGATGGTGCAGGCCTATGTGACGAAAGAGAAAGAGGAGAAGCCGGCAACGACGTTTGTGGCGGACGTGGCGAATATTTATTTGATCTGGAAAGGCGAGCGGCTTCAGGCGGGCGACGAAATTCGGGCGGTCTGGATCGCGGAAGATGTCGGCGATGCCGCGCCCAAGGAAACGAAAATCGGCGAACGTTCGGTCACTGTTTATAAGCCGGACGAGGGCGGCGCGATCTCGCTTTCGCGTCCAGGCGGCCGCGTCTGGCCTGTTGGTCGATATCGGACGGAGATTTATATCGGCAAGGAATTGCTCCAGGCGGTGAGGTTCGCCATTGAACCGGGAGTGAGAGTAGAAGTGCACTGAGTCGGGAAGATCGACAATAAGCAGATGAGTCGACCGCGGCTAACGAGTCGGCGGCGACAATCGAAAAATTTCCGATGAGATAGGTCTGGTCGTGTTGGTGGTCGTGCTCGTGCCACCGCCGTCGCAGACCAGCGCGTCGATAGTATCGAACATAAAGTAAAATTTGATCGCCGAACGATCGAGCTTACCGACCGACGCGTGTGGCAGCAACAAAACGGCCGAACGTTTT
>JBEEGX010000106.1:0-4683 GCA_041167105.1 Verrucomicrobiota bacterium | reverse complement strand
CATCGGTGGGCGACGCGGGGCTGAGTACTTTCGGTTCCGGGCTGGCCGCAAACTCAACAGACGTTCTTTACTTCACCGGCGATGGCACAAGTGGACCGCTCCGCACGGTAGACAAAAACACCGGACTAACGACTGTCGTCGCAACGCTCAGCGGAGTCTCGACCGACACTGCGATTAACGCCCTCGCCTTCGATGCGCAGGGCGTCTTGTACGGGGTTATGCAAGGTGGTCATCTCATAACCATCAATACGAGCACCGGGTCGATTGTCGATCTTGGCCCGACCGTGACTAACATGGACGCCCTCGCATTCGTGCCCGGGCCAGCACCACCGCCGCCGACCGAAGGCTGCTTCAATGGTCATCATTATATCAGGACAAAGACGGCCATGAGTTGGACCGAGGCGCAAGCCGCGGCTGAAGCGATGGGCGGTTATCTCGCTGCGGTCAACGACGCGGACGAGCAAGCGTTTTTGCAGAACACATTTTTGCAGGACGACTTTGCCAATCGGCCGTTGTGGATCGGGCTCAATGACGAAGAGGTCGAAGCCACGTTCGTTTGGTCGAGCGGCGAACCGTTGACTTACACGAACTGGGCACCGGGCGAGCCTAACGATGGCTCGGGTTCTGGCGAAGATTACGTTGCCATAAACTGGGCTTTCGCACTCGATGCAAACGCACCGCAGGGCACTTGGAACGACACTCCGAACGGCGGTACAGTTGGCGAAAATAATTGCGATGGCGCTTATTACGGCATCATCGAGATCCCATGCCTTTCGCCGCCAGACAATCTCGTCAGTTGGTGGTCAGGTGACGGCAATGCCAATGACAGTGATGGCAACAACAACGGCGCGGCCACCGAAGCCGTAACGTTTGCCGAAGGCAAAGTGGCACAAGCGTTTCACTTCAATGGCGACAATACTTATGTCGAAGTTCCGGACAGCACGAGCTTGAGCATAAGTGGCGAGATCACGGTCGATGCGTGGATTAATCCCGACGACGTCTCAGCCGCGCAAGCGATCGTGACGAAATACAACACGTGCGCGAACCCGGAAGCCTCCAGTTATTATCTCGCGCTTGTGCCAGGTGGCGCGATCGAGTTCTCCGTCAACAGCGCGGAACCCGGAACTTATCGCGCAGTCGAAACCACGCAGCACGTTACTGCCGGCAAATTCTCACACATCGCCGCGACCTTCGATCCCGCCACGCAGGCAATGAAGATCTATATAAATGGCATCGCCGCTTACGCGCCGCTCGTTTCGGGATCGAGCGAAGTGAGCGCGCTCTTGGATAGCAACACTCCGGTAGACATCGGACGCACTTACTGCGCTCTGACCTACCAGGGATCGGGCGATTATTTCAGCGGGGTAATCGACGAGGTCCAAATCTTCAATCGCGCGTTAACGGCGAGCGAGATCATGTCGATCTTTCATGCCGGTTGCGCCGGTCAGTGCAAGCTGGGCAACGATGTCGGCAGTGTCTTTGTTGACAAAGATTATGCGTTCCAGCAATCCGGTCTGGCCGATCCGGTGCCGGCCCCATCGCCGTTCAAGCTCACCGCAGCGGTCGAAGGCGGCGCGCCGAACCACATCACAGACGCGAATTTTGTTCCGCCGAGTGGCAGCAACACCGCGATGACGAACGACGGCAGTGGCAACTTCATGTTCACCAGCGTCAAGTTCGCCACGCTCGCCGACTTCAACACCAGTTTCCCGAATGGCAATTACGATTTCCACATCGATACGATCCACTCCGACGGCTTCTTTACCCTCACCGTTTCGATTACCGGCGACGCTTATCCGAACACACCCAAGATTCTCAATACGAATTGGGTCAATGGCTCGATGCAGATCGATCCGTCGCAAGATTTCACCTTCAATTGGAATATCTTCACCGGCTTTGACAGCAGCGCGATCCAGCTGCGTATCGAAGACGCATCGCATAACGCGGTCTTCGATCAGTTCTTCTTTTCGCCCATCACGTCCTTCACGCTCCCTGCGAACACGCTGCAACCGAATCAGATTTACAAAGCTAACCTCAGTTTCGCCAACGTTCAGGACGGCGCCACCACCGCGATCCAGCAGCGCGCGAGCGCGGACGCGACGGAAGTCAGCGCCCAATACGCGACGCACGATAAGTTTCTCATCAACACTTACGCGGCCGGACCGGTTAGCTCGCTTTATGTCACGGCAGGACAGCAAGGTTTCGTTGACGTGCTCGGACCGACTGGCGTGAAGCAGAGTTGGAACGAGCAACATCCCGATCCCGGTGAATATGCCATCGCCGTTCTCGACACCGTGCGCATTATGGGCGCTTCCATTCAGGGCTTCACCAGCAACGGCTCCGAGTACACCCTCGCCGGAGTCTACACTGGTCACTCCATTCCGTTGGCCTTGCCCAACAGTGGGTTCTGGGATGGCGCGAGCGACGGCACGAACAACTATGCGGTCGATTACAACAATGGCGGCGTTTATCGCTTCGACGGCTTCTGGGGAAGTCCGCAGTTACTCTTCTCGACTGTGCCGCACTACCTCGGCATCGCTTACGATCAATCGAACAACACTCTCTGGCTCTCGCATTGGGACACCGGCGCCATTGAACATCGCGCGCTGAATGGTGCGATCATCACCTCATTCACCATTCCGTTTCTCAATCCTTCCTGCCTCGCACTCGATCCGGCTGACGGCACTTTGTGGCTCGGTTCGCAGCTGAGCCTCGGCACCTTCTCGCAATTCACGCAGGAAGGCGTGCCGCTTAACACGCGCGTTTATCCGACGCTCGCGAATCAGAACACGCTCGGTGGAGAATTTCCGGCGACGTATCCAACGCCCTCGCCAACGCCTACACCTGATCCTTCCGCGACACCCGGCCCGACTCCGACGCCCGGACCTTCACCGCGCCTAACGATCTCGGTATTTCCGACGACTGTGCCCGAAGGTAACGATGCCACGTTCACCATCGGTGCATCCAGCGCCGTGTCGCAACCGATCGTGGTTAACTTCGCCATGAGCGGCAAAGCGATCGAGGGGACCGACTACACCTTGAATGTCAGCAATCATCAGGTGACGATTCCCATGGGGGCCGCCGCCGCCACGGTAACATTGCAGGCCATCGCCGATCACGTGACCGAAAAGAAAGCCGAAGCGGCGACGATGACCTTACAGCCGGGCTCCGGCTACACCCTGCCGCAGAAGAAGAAGAAAACCAAACCGCCGAGCGCGACGGTAAAAATCACTAACGCACCGTAGCGCAAGATCGACAATCGTTAGATCGACAAGTTACTTCGCCGGCACAAACACCGTGCCCTGGGTCTTGTCGTCGACCGTCACGCTGAAGCCGCGCGCGTCTTCATCACCACCGCTGCGCCCGTAAGCGAGCGACCACGTTTCAAACTCGGCGTCGAACTTCGGCTCGGCCCGCTGGAATTCTGCCGGATTCAAACCATGACTGCGCGTCGCACTATCCGCAAGATCGACAACTTCCGCGCTCGTTAGGCGCGGCTGCGCCTCCGCCGTCGTCGTCATCGGAGTTTCCGGAAGATTCCGTAACGAACTCGGCGGTCCGGCCAGTAATTGCAACGAATTGTCCAACCTCGCCGCTGCTTCTTCTTTCTTGTCCGGCAACGCCACTGCCGACTTGTTAGGCAATACTTCCCGCTTCGCCACCACGCTCGCCGGTTTCGGCGCAGCCGCCGCCGCCGCTGTTTTCGCTTCTACATCAGGTTCTGAACTTGAGCGTTGAACGTCGAGCGTTGGATGTTGGACGTTTGCTTTCGTCGGTCCTTCCGCTGGCGCCTGCGGTTCTTTTTCGCGCTTCGCGGCGGCAAGCGAACGATGCTGCGCCCACGCGCGTGACGGCGCCGGTCCCGCCGTCCAACGTGTCTTTCGTTCGCCGTCCAAAAAAACGGCGTAATGCGTTTGGTTTTTCGCATGCACATTAACCGGCCCGTCGAATTTGCCGCGCACCATGTTTCCGAAATAGCGCCCGAACAGCACCGGCTTATTCTTCGACGCATCGGAGGCGCGACCGCTCCGCGCGTGCATCGAGTACCACGTTAATGTGCCGAAACCTTTCGCGTAACCTTCGCCATCGCGGCCGCCTGACCAGGTCGCTTCGTCGCCGCCTTTCGGTTCGCTATTCCAAACCGTCGTCTTGCCATCACGCGTTTTTTGGTAATTACCATCCGCGAACGCGCCGAAGGCGAGCGTCACAGTTGCAGCAAAAATAATTGGCAGCTTTTTCATGCGGGCGAAACCTTTAACAAAGGCTACAACAACCGCAATAGCCGCGCTACTCTTCTGCAAGATCGACAATGAACGCTGACAGCAAAAATTTCCTGAAACAACTCGTCGAAACCCCAAGCCCATCCGGTTACGAGCACGATGTCCAGAAACTCGTGCGCGAACGCATTCAGCCGTGGTGCGACAACGTCCGCACCGACGTCATGGGCAACGTCTTCGGCATTCGCAATCCCGACGGCAAACCGCGCGTCATGCTCGCCGGCCATTGCGATCAAATCGGTTTCATCGTCAATCACATCACCGACGACGGATTTCTCCATCTTGATCCCATCGGCGGTGTCGACCCGGTGGTCGCGACTTCCCAACGCGTTTCCATTATGAGCAAGCGCGGTCTTGTGCCCGGCGCGATCGGTCGCAAAGCGATTCATCTCATGGACGACGAGGA
>JBEEGX010000105.1:0-15278 GCA_041167105.1 Verrucomicrobiota bacterium | reverse complement strand
CATCAATCCCCTTAATCTCTCGCCGAAGGATCGCACCGAGATTCGCAACGAATTGCAGGCCGAGAACGTCCCACCCGAAGCGCTCGCGGCCGTCGACCAGGCATTTGGCAGCGTCCCGGTTTCGTCGAAAAAGCGTGCCGTCTTGGAGGAGATCCTGAAGAACAAGGATTTGCCGGAGGACACGCGCAATTCAGTCCAATACCGGCTCGACCACGGCGATCCGCCGGAAGATGCGCGCACGAAACTCGAGGACGCGATGAAGAACATGCCGCCGGAAGCGCGGGCCAAACTCGAGGAGACGCTTAAAAAGCATGAGGGCGGTGTCGTTTTCGACGACGGCAAGCCGGAAAAGAAGGACAAGATCGACAACTGGCTGGAAAAACGCGCGCGCGAAAAATTCGGCACGCACGGCACGAACATTCAGCTCTTTCTCGTCACGCTCATGAGCAATCTGCCTTACATGATGTTCGCGTGCATTCCGCTCTTCGCCCTCGTCCTGAAAATTCTCTACGTGCGCCGGCGCATTTTCTACATCGACCATCTCGTCTACGCGTTTCACATCCACAGCTTCGCGTATTTGGTGATCATGCTGATCGTGCTCATCACCATCGGATTGAATCGAACAATTCCCGGCGTGTTCGCCGGCCTCGTCATCGCGGCGTTGTGGACCACATTCGCGGTTCAAGTCTTCCTGTCGATCCGCCGCGTTTATCGGCAGGGCTGGTTCTTCAGCGTGTTTAAATTTTTCGTCGGCGGAATCGCTTACCTCACCGTCCTGCTGGTCGCGCTCGCGATCACGTTCCTCATCACGCTAGCGACGCCTTGATCAATCGCTCCGCGGCCGCAAGTAGGTTGTCGATCTTGTCGACGTCGGTGCCGGAGCCTTGCGCATTGTCAGGACGACCGCCGCCTTTTCCATTAACGAGCGGCGCGATCTCCTGAATCAATTTGTTCGCCTGAATTTTCGACGTGAGCTCTTTCGGAACCGACGCGAGCATCGCCACGCGATCATTCGCCGCACCCGCCAGAAAGATTGGCCCGTTTAATTTTGTCTTCAACGCCTCCGCGACGTGCTGCAGCAATTTCGCATCGGCATTGTCCATCTTGCCAACGTAAAAATTTTCCTTCGCCTGCGTCGCGATTTCATTCGCGATGGTGGCAGCGCGACTGCGCAACTCCGCCTCCGCGCTCTTCGCATGTTGCTTCTCCCATTCGCGCACCTCGCTCTCGATTTTCTCCAAATGCGCCGCACGCATGTCGATCTTGTCCAACATCGCCGACGTCTCGTCGCCATCGTTAAAACCCGGCAATGCCGCGATGTCGGTTTTCTTGCGCGCGAGCGTTTCAAATTTCTCCTGCTGCCGCGTCGCTTCATGAATCGCCCATTCCCGCGCGGCGTCTCCCGCGACCGCCTCGATTCGCCGAATCCCGGCCGCAATCGCTTCCTCCTTCACAATGCGAAACGCGCCAATCTCCGATGTCGATCTTACATGCGTCCCACCGCACAACTCCATCGAGTAGCCATTCAATTTGTTAGGCTCGCCGCCAATCTGCACCACGCGCACAACATCCCCGTACTTGTCGCCAAAGAACTGCTGAATGTCTTTGCGCTCTTTCGCCTGCGCATATGGAACCTCCGTCCAAGAAACCGGCGCATTCTCTCCGATCTTTTCATTAACGAGCCGCTCGACCTTTCCTTTCTGTTCCGGTGTCAAAGCGCTACTCGAAAAATCGAAGGTCAACTTCTCCGGCCCGACATAACTGCCCTTCTGCGTCGCATCACGACTAACGAGCTCGTGTAACGCCCAGTGTAAAACATGCGTCACCGTGTGATGGCGCTCGATCGCGCGACGCCGCGGGACGTCGATCTTGACCGTAACGCGCTCACCAATCGCCGGCGTGTCAGTGTCGTCGATTAAATGGATGAAACTCGCGCCAGCTTTTTGCGTATTTGAAATTTTCCATTCGCGACCATCACGAACGATTTCTCCAGTATCACCGACCTGTCCGCCCATCTCGGCGTAACAAACCGAGCTGTTCAAAATTATACCGCGCTTTTCCGCAAGATCGACAATCGCGTCGATGTTTGCGTCGGTGTGATCATGCTCGTAACCAAGGAAATTTGTCGGCGATTTCGAATCGATCTGCGAAACTTCGATCGCCGATTTCTTCTGCGCTTTCCGCGCCCGCGTCCGCTGCTCCTCCATCAACTTTTCGAAACCAGCAACATCGACAATGAGCCCGCGCTCTCGCGCCATCAACTGGGTGAGATCGAGCGGAAAACCCTGCTCGTCGTACAATCGAAACGCGAACGCGTCCGAAATTCGCGATTTCTCCTTCGCTACCTCGCGTTCGAAAAGCTCGATACCTTTGTCGAGCGTGCGGTTAAATGATTCTTCTTCACACCGAATTGTTTCTTTAATCGCGCTTTGTTTTGCGCGCACTTCCGGAAACACGTCGCCCATTGTGTGCGCGACGACATCGACCAGCGTAAAAAAGAACGGTTCGTGAAAATCGAGCGTGCGGCCATAGCGCACGGCTCGGCGAAGAATGCGACGCAGCACATAACCGCGACCTTCGTTTGACGGAATGACGCCGTCAGCAATCGCGAAGCTGAGCGTGCGGATGTGATCGGCGATTACGCGAAACGCGATGTCGATCTTTTGTTGATCATCAGGCGCAGCGCCACGTTGCGGTAAGGTGCTCGTGTATTTTTTCCCGCTGAGTTTTTCGAGCTCGCCGAAGATCGGACGGAAGACATCGGTCTCGTAATTCGAAACGGTGCCTGAAAAATCGGTGAAGTTTTTTGTGCCTTGAATGATCGCCGTCGCGCGTTCGAAACCCATTCCGGTGTCGACGTGACGTTGCGGGAGCGGACTGAATGAGGCGTCGGCATTGGCGTTGAATTGGATGAAAACCAAATTCCAAATCTCGATGCAGCGCGGGTCGTCTTTATTGACTAACGAGCCGCGGGTGTCGCCGTCCGGTGTAAGATCGACATGTAACTCTGAGCACGGTCCGCACGGGCCGGTGTCGCCCATCATCCAGAAATTGTCTTTCTTGTTTCCGTTTACGATGTGGACTTTCGGGTCAAGATCGACATCGGCGAACAAACGCGCCCAATGATCGTGCGCCTCCTGATCGAATTCGCTCGGCTCGTTAGGCCCAGGTTTGTAAACGGTCGCGTAAAGTCGTTGCGGCGGAAGCTTCCAGCGTTCGATTACGAGTTCCCACGCCCATTCGATCGCTTCCTTCTTGAAGTAATCGCCGAAGCTCCAGTTGCCTAACATCTCGAAAAACGTGTGGTGATAGGTGTCGAGCCCGACATCTTCGAGATCGTTATGTTTGCCGCCGGCGCGAATGCATTTCTGCGTGTCGGCGACGCGCGGAGGATTCCACGCCGCCTTTTGTTGCCCGAGAAAGATCGGCACGAACTGGTTCATGCCGGCGTTGGTGAAGAGCAGATTCGGCGCGTCGGGCAGGAGCGACGACGACGGCACGATGGTGTGCTGTTTCTCGCGAAAGAAATCGAGAAACGATTTGCGAATTTCAGCCGACGTCATGATGTCGATCTTACGCGCAGAAAACCTGCGCGCGAGTAGATGTCGATCTTGCGTTACTTCCGCGCGGTCGCGCTGGAAATAGCGTCGGTCGTCTGCGCGTCTTGCAATTGCCGATCGATCTGACTCGCTTCGTAGAGCCGCTTCTGCGCGCGCAAACTGTCGCGCAATCCGGCGAGCGCTCGCGGATATCGTGGCGATTTGTCGAGCGCCTCGCGAAAAATCTTTTCCGCTTCCGTCGCCTTATGTTGCTCGAGCAAAAATTGGCCGAGCATCGGTCGCACCGGCGGATACCAGCTCGGCGGCTCGCTATAATTGAGCGCGTCTTCGGCGACGATCGCCTGTTGGAATGCGACCATCGCGCCCGGCGCATCACCAGCATTACGCTTCGACGCCGCTGCGAGAAGATTTTCCTGAACGCGCGCGACGTTCGCAACTGAGTTGAGCGGATCGAATGCCGCGTCCGGCGGCAATTTTGCAATGGTCGCGCGAAAGAGCTGCGCTTCGTTGTCGGCCTTTGACGCCGCATGCGTTGCGGCGAAGGCGAGCGAGCGAGCGAAATGCCAATTCGCATTCGTGTAAATCAGCGCGGGATTCGGCGCGGGCATTTTCAAGATGTCATCCCACCGTTCGAATGCAGCGCGCACCCAGAGCGGCGTCACCATGAATCCTTCTAACATCGACATGTGCGGCAGATGCGGTTGCACGTTCGCGACGAGCATGTCGGCCGCGCGTTTCGCTTCAGCGAAGTTTCCATTCATGCAGCTGGCGTAGGCGAGGAAGTGCAGATTGTGGCTGTAATACATCGCGGGATAGACGCCTTGCTGATGGGTTTGGCCTAACAACTTCTGATCGGCGGCGACGGCAATGCGATTCGCCTGCGCCGACGCCTTGTGATCGCCCACGCGCGAGTAAATATGCGACGGCATGTGCACGAGATGTCCGGCAGCGGGAGCGAGTTTTTCCAAGCGCGCCGCGCTCGCCAGGCCACGCTCGGGATGCGGCGAAGCTTCGATCGCATGAATGTAATAATGATTCGCACCAAGGTGATTCGGATCGCGCTCGAGCACGGACTCGAGCACGGCGACGATCTCCTCCGTGCCCTCGTTAGGCTTGCCGTCTTTGAGCCAGAGCTGCCACGGATGCAGATTCATCATGCTTTCGGCGTAGAGCGTCGCGGCGTCGAGATCGTCCGGAAATTCCTTCACCAATTTCGCCATGGCGTCGCGATAGGCGACGTCGAGCGCGTGGAGGTCGGCTTTTGGATCGTTGGAATAACGAAACGCGAGCGCGGAGATGTAGGCGCGCTCGACCGGCGACGAGTTTTCCTGCAACGAGATTGCGCGCTGAATCGCTTCGTACGCTTTTTTCTCCCGCGCAAGATCGACAGGAAGGTTGTAGTTAGGCCCGAGCGTTAACGCCACTCCCCACCACGCCATCGCGAGCTTTGGGTCGGCCACCGCAGCGCGCTCGAATGATTCGCGCGCGGCGTCGTGATTGAATGCGTAAACGAGCGCGAGACCTTGATCGAAAAATTGTTGCGCCTTCGGATTCGAGGTCGAAAACGAATGATGCACGTCGCCCAAGCCGCGCATTAAACGCACGAACGATGATCGTTTCCCCTTCGCCTGCGCAATTGGTGCGACAAACAAACAAATGGTAAATGCCAGAACGAACCGTTTGATCAACATGTCGATCTTGTGGAGGTCACGCGGAGCTGTTCTTTCTATGGAATCGAACGCCACCTCAATAGCGGTTTCGATTTCTTCGCGTTCGCTAGGGCCAACGCCATCCATCCAACTGTTCGTCACCAACAAGACGGACAGCAGTTCAAAACTGGTGTGTGTAGCTCAGAATGATTTGATAATCGGCGATGGTCCCCAAGCGTGATGGAGGGCTGGGCACGTTCAGCCTTTCAAATGGCGCGCTCGCGCTCACGTGACGATGCACAGCGATTGGCACAAACACGGAAAAGGATTCTTTGCCGCGGGACCACGTGACGCCGGGCTCGAACGAAAGTGAACTGCCGGGCGCCAGGCGCCAACCATTGCTGCCGCCGAAAACATCGTAGGCGGGTATGCCCTCCCACCGGAGGCCTGCGCTCACCGAGAGACCTTGCGAAGGCCAAACCACCTGCGATACACCGGCCCGGGCCAGAAACTGGTCCGGGATCGAATTGAAACGCAAACCGTTGTCGCCGCCGGCGGTGGCTTGGGGAATGTCGCCAAAATCGGTTTCGACATCGTTCAATTCTTCGGGACTGAATATGTAGATGGCGTCCGCGTAAGCGACGGTGTTCTTTAACCAGCCCGAGGAAGGGAGCGACGGAAAATACAAATTGGTGAAGGCACGCGACGCCAAAATAATCCCCCAGCCTCCGTCCGACGGTTGAATTGCGATAGGGACCGGTCGCAAGACTTTTCCGGTTAGGCGGTAGGAATAATCTTCCGCATCGTCTACTCCGGTTGGAAAATCGACCCCCAATCCCAGCGAGATATTCCTAGTCGGCGACTTTTTCGGATCGAATAACCAATAATCAGCTCGTAGCCTCAGGTCGCCAATTCCTCCGGCCTCCATCGTGTGGAGATTTTGTGGATCGTGCGGCGCGCCGCTGTGTTCTATCGAACTTTGCCTGGTTCCGTACTGAAAGGGGATGTCCAGGTTTAGGTTCAGCCTGTCGGTCGCTGCGTAGGTGGCACTGACAACAAACCCATAGACATGAGTGTTCGCGTAAACGATCGGGCGATCCAGTGGTTCGTCCCCCAAAACATCCTGACGCGAATTGTAGTAGCGGAAGGCAACGGAGGCAGACCACTGGCCCGCGGGTAAGACCATGCCATCGGCATTAACACCCAAACTGGGCGTCACTAGATGCGCGCAGACTCACCCCTGCGATAAAAGTGTGGCTGCGGAAAATGGCAGAACCATCAGCACTACGAAACCGGCTAACGAACGGCGGATTGCTCGGGCCACGACCGAATTGATCATGTCGATCTAACGCGAGTCAATCACCAATTGCCGCCCAGACTAACTACTTGTCGTTAAATGGGGGGTTGCGCGAGCACTTTGAATCGCTCGAATCGCGGCCTCAATTTGTCGAGAAACTCAATGAAGCGCGGTTCCGTGCGAAGATTTTCGAAGGTCGGATCACGTTCGAACCAGGTAAGGTTGGGGAACCCATTTTCGGCCGTGTAAACGAGCCATTTCATCGCTGAATCGACATCTCCGAGAATGGCGTAGGCGGAAGCAAAAATCTGGGTGGTATGATGGTAATGTCCGAAGCCTTGCCCAATTTCGATTGCTTCGGCGATTTTCGCTTCGGCTTTGGCGCGATCTCCGTCGGCCGCATGCAAGAGCGCTTGCACCGATGCCATAATGCCGCCCTCGTCTTTGAATTCGCTCTTCGCGCTGTCAATCCGCGCTTTGGCTTCACCAATCCGTCCTCGATAGAAGCGGGCTAAGGCGACGTTATGTTCAATAAAGGCGCGCACCCATCCTCCGATGCTCGCGGTCGCGACATCTTCCACTTCTTGATATCGCCCCTGCCAAAGAGCGATGACGGAAAATTGAAACCGCGTCGCGCCGTTTCCGGGACCGAGTTCGTCGGCACGCTTACAGTGCCGGGCCGCTTCGTCCATCAGTCCGACATGTAAATAGACCGCACCCAGGAAAAAGTGTGCATCAGCCAAATTTGGCGCCAGCGCGAGCGCACGGCGGACCTCGGCAATGGTTTCCTCATGTTGAAATCCCGTCGTTGGTCGCCAAAGAAGACGAGCTCGGGCCATCAGAGCAACAGGAAGATCGGGACTTAGCTGCAACGCTGTGGCCAGAGCTTCTTCCGCCTTTTGTTCCAACTCCCGCGCGCTTCCCTCTAAAAAATACGCTTTGCTGCTATAAGCGATCGAGAGCTCGGCGTAGGCCTCGGCAAACGTGTCATCCAGGGAGATGGATTTCTCCAACATGTCGATCTTCTTGTCCGAATCCTCCTTGCTCGCGCCATATGCGCCCTTCCCACGCAAATAATAATCGTATGCTTCCGGATTAACGAGACGCTTGGCCACTAATCGCTCCTTTTCCACCGGCGTCAGTTTGATCTCGATTGCATTCGCGATGGCGAGCGCGACCTCGTTTTGCAAAGTAATGATATTCGCCAAACTGCGCGTATAACTTTCGGCCCAAAGATTTTGGTCCGTCGCTGCCTCGATGAGCTGAACGGAAATACGCGCCTGATCGCCCGAAACCACGACTGAGCCTTCCACCAGCACGGCCACGTCCAGCTCGCGCGCGATTTCGGACGCGGATTTGGGCGAACGCTTGTATTTCATCATGGTCGAACGCGAGATCACTTTCTTGAGCGCACTGATCTGCGAAAGCTTGGTGATCAATTCGTCGGTCATTCCGTCGGCGAAGTAATCTTTGCTCGCGTCGCCGGAATAATTGTCGAGCGGCTTGACGGCGAGCGTCCCGACACGTGCGGCATCCGCTTGCTGCTGCTTGGCCGACGCAATTTTTGCAGGGATAGCTGCATTGCCCGCTTCGGCGGTGCAGAGGTTAACCAGATTCACACGCACCCCGTGTTTGACTTCACATTCGCCAAGATCGGTCAGCTGCGACTGCCACTTGCTACGTTGCTGGAGATCCTCGGCGACATGCTTGGAAAGGAGAATGTGCCCGGCATCGCCACAATCCATGACCCGTTGCGCAATATTGATTCCGCTGCCAGCGAGGTTCGCGCGATCGTTAACATCGACAATCTTATTCACGGGTCCGCTGTGGATCCCCATGCGCAGCCCCAAGCTTGAAGAACTTTTGAGCGCAGTTGCAATTTCGATGGCGCATCGCACCGGCGCTTCGGGACTGGTGAAAAATACCAGCACCATGCCGTCACCAGTTGGCAGGCGAATCAGTTTGTCGGCCGCTTCCGCGCGGCGAAATTGTTCAGTGTTCCGCGCGATCTGGTTGAGCCGATGCGAATACTCGGTCTGCTCATCTAAGAGCAGTTTTGAAAAACCAACGATGTCCAAGAACAGAACATGGCCGATCTCAAGTTCGGCATCAGGTTCGTGCCCCCCGCTCATTGCGCGACATCAACCATCAGCAGGATCATTTCAATTCATCCGCCCGTCGTCCAGCCGCAAAGCGGATTGCAGCAACGCCTTTGGATCGAATCGCGCCTGAGTAGACCTAAACTTTTTCTTCGTCCAGCTTCGCTTTTACAGCCGCTTCGATTTCTTCGTAAAGCTTCGGATCGTTCTTGAGCGCTTCTTTCCCAGCGTCGCGGCCCTGCGCCAGTTGCGTGCCTTTGTAATTCAACCACGACCCGCGTTTTTCGATGATTTGTTTTTCCAGCGCAAGATCGAGAAGCGCGCCGGTCGAAGAAATTCCCTCGTTGTACATGATGTCGAACTCGGCCTCGGTAAACGGCGGCGCCACTTTGTTCTTCACGATTTTGACGCGCGTGCGATTTCCGGTGACAACGCCATCGGTCTGTTTGATCGCGCCGATGCGGCGGATGTCGACACGCACGCTCGAATAAAACTTTAGCGCTTTGCCGCCGGGCGTCGTTTCTGGATTTCCAAACATCACGCCGATTTTCTCGCGGATCTGGTTTGTGAAAATGCAGCACGTCCGCGCTTTTGAAATCAACGAGGTAAGCTTGCGCAGCGCCGCGCTCATCAAACGCGCCTGCGCGCCCACGGTGACATCGCCGATCTCGCCTTCGAGTTCCGCTTTCGTTACCAGCGCGGCAACGGAATCGAGCACGATGACGTCGAGCGCGTTTGACCTAACGAGCGTCTCGCAGATGCGCAGCGCTTCCTCACCGCTGCTCGGTTGCGACACGAGCAGATCGTCAAGATCGACACCTAACTTTTTCGCGTATGCCGGATCGAGCGCGTGCTCGACGTCAATGAATGCCGCCAGACCGCCGCGCTTCTGCGCTTGCGCGATCACCGTCAAAGTCAGCGTCGTCTTGC
Source organism: Verrucomicrobiota bacterium (assembly GCA_041167105.1). Classification (GTDB taxonomy): domain Bacteria; phylum Verrucomicrobiota; class Verrucomicrobiia; order Chthoniobacterales; family UBA10450; genus JAJPGZ01. The sequence continues at coordinate 5,743 of JBEEGX010000105.1, read as the reverse complement.
CCGACGACTCCGGTCCGAAAACTTCTACGACGCGTCCGCGCGGAAATCCGCCGACACCCAGCGCGCGATCGATCAAAATATTTCCCGTCGGGATAACATCGATATCGACAATCTTATCATCGCCCAGTCGCATGATTGCGCCCTCGCCGTAATCTTTTGCAATCTGTTGGATCGCGAGATCGAGGTTCTTGTCGCGCGCGGCTGTGACTTTGTTTTCGCTCGGCTTTGCTTCGGTCTTCGGCGGCATACATCAATTCTCTGCGATGCCTGCCATTCGCCAAGCAAAAAAGGCCGCGGACCTTACGATCCGCAGCCTTTTTGAATGAAGATGTCGATCTTGCCGTTGTCGATCTTACGCGACCGTGATCTTGCGCGGCTTGACCTGCTCCGCTTTCGGAAGGCGCAGCATCAGCACACCTTGCTCGATCTTCGCGTTGATCTTGTTCGTGTCGATCGACGGATCGAGCTCGAACGTGCGCCGGAAATTTTCCCGGCGAATTTCACGATGCAACGGCGTGCCTTCGACCATCGGCAGTGAACGCCGGCCGGTAATGGTCAGCTCATTGTTCTCGATCGAAATCTCGAGGCCTTCCTTGTTCACGCCCGGCATCTCGACGAGCAATTTGTAGCCGTCGTTGTCCTCGGTCACGCTCGCCGTCGGCGCCACGAATTGTTCCTGCTCGCGCCGGTCCGGCGTCTTCTCCACATTTTCTCGCACTGCTGTGTTCATAGATTCGTTAGGTTGAAGTTGTCGATCTTGCATTAGCTGACGTTGACCTGGATCTGCTTCGGCTTTGCTTCCTCCGCTTTCGGCAACGTCACCGTCAAAATCCCATCGCGATAAGCCGCGTTGACTTTGTTCGCGTCGACTCGCACCGGCAGCGTAATGCTGCGGCGGAATTTGCCGACGTAGCGCTCGGTGCGCTCGGCGTTTTCGCCGTTGCTCGCCTCGCTCTTGCGCTCGCCCGCGATGGTCAACATCCCGTCATGCAGCGAGATTTCGATTTCCTCATTCTTCATGCCGGGTAATTCGGCCACGACCACGACATTGTCGTTGTTCTGATAAACGTCGAGCGCCGGCGACCAACCGCTGAAGAGCTGGCCCGCGCGACCGAAGTTGCCTAACAAGGGCAGCTCGAACAGCGAATCGAGATCGCTGCGCAAACTGCTCAGCCGATCCAGCGTCGGCCACATCGTCCACTCCGGACTTTGGTAACGGATTAAACTCATAGGTGTAGTTTCCTTTCTAAATGAAATTGTTCGTTGTCCGCTTTAGCGCCGCGCGTGCCAGCGAATGGGATGGCGAACCGGTAAAAATAAATCACAAATTTTCAGGCGCTTACGCCGAAATGCGATTGTCGATCTTGCATGCGCCCTGTGTTGATTCGACACAGACGCCTTTTCAGCGGACAAAAAGCTGTGACACAGTTTCACAAAATCGACGAGCGCTTCATGCGCGTGGCGCTGGGCGAAGCGGCCAAAGGTTTCGGGAAGACGAGCCCGAATCCCGCCGTCGGCGCCGTGCTCATTGCGAAAGGGAAGATTATTTCGCGCGGCCATCATCGCGGCGCCGGTAAACCGCATGCCGAAATCGAATGTCTTTCGAAAGTTTCCGCGCGCGACGGCGCAAGATCGACAATGTACCTCACGCTCGAGCCGTGTTCGACTCGCGGCCGCACCGGCGCGTGCACAAAAGCGATCATCGAAAGCGGAATCAAAACCGTCGTTGTCGGTGCGATCGATCCGAACCCGCTGCATAACGGTCGCGGAATCGATCAATTGCAAAACGCCGGAATCGAAGTGCGCGTGGGCGTACTGGCTGATGAATGCGCCGCGATAAATGAGGCCTTCAACAAATGGATCGTGACAAAGATCCCCTTCGTTATCGCGAAATGCGGAATGAGTCTCGATGGCCGGCTCACAATGCGGCCGAACGAATCACCATGGGTCACGAGTTCCGCTTCACGACGCGATGCGCGCAAACTGCGCGCGCAAGTCGACGCGATTATCGTCGGCGCAGAAACGATTCGCGCGGACGATCCGCAGTTAAACGTGCGTGGACTTCGCGGCACGCGACAGCCGCTCATCGTCGTGCTCACGCGCTCGGGCAAACTTTCAAAGACATCACGAATATTTCGCGAACGAACTTCGATTTACCGGAACAAATCGCTCGAAAAGGTATTTGTCGATCTTGGCCGAAAAGAAATCACCAGCGTCTTAATCGAGGGCGGCGGCAATGTTCTCGGTCAGGCGCTCGACGCGCGTTTGATCGACAAGGTGCAAATCTATCTCGGACCGGTTTTAACCGGCGGACCAGTTGTCGCTTTTAGCGGTCAGGGCGCCGGCAACACCGCGGGTGGCTTGCGACTGGATCGTGTGAATTATCGCAAGATCGACAATGACATTTGCGCGACGGCGTCCGTGCAAAAGCAAAAAGATTCTTAGCAACCAACGCCGATCAAACCTGTTCAATCACCTGGAAAGTTGAGGAGGTGAAGAAGTTGAAAAAGTTTTTATTGATCGCATTAGCAGTAATCGGTTTGAGCGTGGCGGCGACGCCGAGTTCGGAGGCCGGAGTATCGATTGGAATCGGGTTTGGAGGCCCGTATCCAGGGTACTATCCGTATGGATATCCGTATTACGGCCCGCGCGTCGTGGTTCGCCGTCCTTGGTATTGGTATCGCGGGCATCGCGTCTACTACTCGCGTCGTCCCTACTGGCGCTAAAACCTCGAGCAGCTTAAATGAGCTGGCGCAGATGAATTTCTCGCCAGCTCTTTTTCGTTAGATCGACGATCGATCGCCGCGATCAATCGCGCGGCTTGGCCGAACCGTTCGGCGAGGGCGACCCTTGATTGGGCTGGAACTCGCTCTTCAGCCGTTCGCGCAATTGCGGGAGTTCCTGTTGCCGTTTCGCTTCGGCATCCTGACGCAACGCACGCTCAATACGAATGCGCTCCTGCGAATAACGCCGCTCGAATTGTTCGCGCGCGCCGTTATCGAGACGCAAACCGGAATCGCGCAGAACCGTTTCGGCTTCGCGGCGGCGTTGCTCACGCAAAACGCGCTCGCGTTCGCGCAAGGTATTTTGCTCCTGCGGATTCATGTGCAGCCAACGTTCGGCATTACGCCGAAACGTTTGCCGCTCCTCCGGCGAAAGTTGAAGCGCACGTTCGGGCGCGCGGCGCAGCTGGTTAGGCCGGCGATGCGCATTCGCGCCGCCGTGGCCGCGACCATTGTGATTGCCCTGCGCAAACGCGAGTGGCGCCGCCAAGATCGACAACAGGATCAGAGCGTAGAATTGTCGTTGTCGTCGTCCCACAAGTTGTTGTCCTCCGCCGCGAGTAAATTATCAAGATCGGCCACGACCTCGTAATCCTGCGGATCGATTTGCGCGATCGGATCCGAATCCGCGCCAATATCTTCCTGTGTCGTTGGCCGTTCGAAAATCATCAGACCAGCGATGAGCGCGGCGGCGAATGCGGTCGCCGGAATCAGTCGCCGCGGTGCCAGCCACGCGCGCGCGATAGCTTTCCATCGCGGTTCCTGACGAATCTCGCGTACGATGTTACGCGCGAAAAACGGCGAGGCGGCCGGCGGCGTTTTCGCCTGGCCGAGCAAATCCCACAGTTGTTTATCGTCGTCGCGTTGCATAAGTCTTCGCGAAATTAAACTGATTGCGGGCGAGAAAGTTGCGCCTTGGCGCGGTGTAAGATCGACACCGGCAAGATCGACAACTACGCCTCGGCCGCTTCCAAAAATCCTTCGAGCTGACGAATACGCGTCGGATGCCGCATCTTGCGCAGCGCCTTGGCTTCGATCTGCCGAATACGCTCGCGCGTCACGCGAAATTGCCGGCCCACTTCCTCCAGCGTCCGGCTGTATCCGTCCACCAGTCCGAAGCGTTGCTCCAGCACCTGCCGCTCGCGTTCGGTCAAAGTCTCGAGCACGTCTTTAATTTTTTCCTTGAGCAACACGATTGCCGTCATGTCGCTCGGATTCTCCGCGCCTTTGTCCTCGATGAAATCTCCGAAGTTCGTCTCTTCACTTTCGCCCACCGGCGCTTGAAGCGAGATTGGTTGTTGCGCCATTTTCAGAACGGCGCGCACGCGATCGACCGGCAGCAAAATTTCCTCCGCCACTTCTTCCGGCGTCGGCTCGCGGCCGTATTCCTGCACGAGCTGCTTCTGCACGCGCATGAGTTTGTTGATCGTCTCGATCATGTGCACCGGAATGCGGATCGTCCGCGCCTGATCGGCGATCGAACGTGTGATCGCCTGCCGAATCCACCACGTCGCGTAAGTGGAAAATTTATAGCCGCGACGATACTCGAATTTCTCGACCGCTTTCATCAGGCCCATGTTGCCTTCCTGGATAAGATCGAGAAATGACAGGCCGCGGTTGGTGTATTTCTTCGCGATGGAAATGACGAGGCGCAGATTGGCTTCGACCATTTCGGTTTTTGCGCGCAGCGCTTTGCGCAGCCACGCTTTCAATTCCTGATATTGCATCGCGTATTCGGTGGCCGACATCCAGAGCAGCCTTTCCAGTTCGTGAATATGCGCAGTCGGTCGGGCCGAATTCTTCCCGCGTGTTTTCTTCGGCGGTGAATTTTGTAACGTTTGTAGCTGCTGAAAATGTTCGTCGGCGAGGTTAACGAATTCCTCCGTCACCTTCTGCTTGAAATAAAACCGCGGGTAACAGCGCTGCAGCGAGTTCACCGCTTTCTGGAAGTTCTTTTGCCGTTTCGTGTCCCGGCTGCCGTTCCGGCCTAACAACTGGCCGTAGAGCTGCGTGATCGACCCGCTCAACGTCTCCACCTGTTTGCACAACCGCGGCAGGACTTTCATGTACTGTTCGCGACTCTCGATTTTCTTGTCGAGAATCACGCGGTCGAACCGCTCCCGGCCTTCCCGCAGCTTCTGCGCAAGATCGAGATGAGCGCTGGCGATGAAACCGAAACCATTGATGTGCTGTTGCACCATGATCTCGGCTTCCTCGATGCGCTTGGAGATTTCCACTTCCTGCTCGCGCGTGAGCAACGGCACCTGCCCCATCTGCTTCAGGTACATCCGCACCGGGTCATCGAGAATGTCGAGCTTCGGCTCCGGCTTCTCTTCTTCCTCCTCCTCCGCGTCCTTCTTCCGCTCTTTCACTTGATCGACATCGGATGCTTCGATGATGTCGATCTCCATTTTGCGCAGCCGGATCAGGATCGCGTCGAGATCGTCCGCATCCGTCACACCTTCCGGCAACGCTTCATTGAGATCGTCGAAGGTGAGATAACCCTGCTCCTTCGCCAGCTTGGCCAGCTCGCGGATGCGTCCCTGTAAATCGTCTTCCGATTGCAAGAGGGGACTCGGTTTCGCGGTTTGCGTGCCGGTCGCTTTTGAACTGCGACTGCGCTTTTCGAGTTTCGCGCGTTTTGGTTTGCTCGCGGTCGGTCGGCGAACTTTCGCGACCAATTTTGGGCGTTTGACCGCGCTGCCGCCGCGCCGCGCTCGCTTGAGCTTTGGCCGCGCCGATGAACGGTGTTTGCGGGTCTTATCTTTCGAAGGCCGGGCCAAAATCTTCAGGTTAAGGGATTGCCGAATTCGCCGTCCGCAAGATCGACAACTACTCCGAAACAGCTTCCGAAGAGGTGGCGAAGTTGGGGGCCGGCGAAACGGCCGAAAGCTCGTGGAGTTGCTCGCGGAGGTCAAGAATTTGTTTCTGCAAATTCGTGATTTCTCCCCCGCTTATCT
>JBEEGX010000104.1:0-19237 GCA_041167105.1 Verrucomicrobiota bacterium | reverse complement strand
GAACATGGCCGTTTATTTTTCAATGTTGAAACCGGGCGACAAGATTCTGGCAATGAATCTCGCGCACGGCGGACATCTCACGCACGGACATCCGGCGAATTTTTCCGGCAAGTTTTACAACGTCGCGCAATACGGCGTGAGCGAGAAGACCGAGCAGATCGATTACGACGCGTTGGAAAAACAAGCCGAGGAAGTGAAACCGGCGATGATCACCGCCGGCGCGTCCGCTTATCCACGCATCATCGATTTTCCGCGGCTGCGAAAGATTGCCGATTCGGTCGGCGCGATTCTTTTCATCGACATGGCGCATATCGCCGGGCTCGTCGCCGGTGGCCAACATCCGAGTCCGATTCCGCACGCGCAATTCGTTACGACGACAACTCACAAAAGTTTGCGCGGCCCGCGCGGCGGCATAGTCATGTGCCAGGAACAATTCGCGAAGCAGATCGACTCGACCGTTTTTCCCGGCGTACAAGGCGGGCCGCTCATGCATGTGATCGCCGCGAAAGCGGTTTGTTTTCATGAAGCGTTGCAACCGCAGTTCCGCGATTATCAGCGGCAGGTCGTGATCAACGCGAAAGCGCTCGCCGCCGGCCTAACGAAGCACGGTTTCCGCATCACCAGCGGCGGCACGGATAATCACTTGATGCTTGTCGATCTTCGCCCGAAGGAAATTAACGGCAAAGAAGCGCAGGAAGTTCTCGACCGCGCCGGAATCACCGTGAACAAAAACGGAATCCCATTCGACACCTATCCGATTTTCAAACCCGGCGGAATTCGCGTCGGCACACCGGCGGTGACCACGCGCGGGATGAGAGAAGAAGAGATGCTCGAGATCTCCGATCTCCTCGCCGAAGCGCTAACGAATCGCACAGATGAAGCGGCACTGAATCGCGTTCACGATAAAGTGCGTGAGCTCACGCGAAGATTTCCGCTGCCGTCGTAGGTTTACAGCTAACCAGGAACCTCCGCTTCGACAAGGTTCGCCAAAAGGGTGAGCGATTCCTGCCAACCGAGGTAACACATCTCCGCAGGGATGACGTCGGGGACGCCTTCCTGAACAATGTTCAATTCGGTTCCGCATGAAACCTCCTTCAAGTCGATCGTGACTTGGATTTCACCCGGTAAACTCGGGTCGTCGAACTTGTCGGTGTAGCGAATGCGCGTGTGCGGGACGAGCTCGCGGTAGGTGCCACCGAACGAATGGCTCTGGCCGTTGGTGAAATTGGTGAACGACATTTTGTGACTGCCGCCGACTTTCGCGTCCATCTGGTGCACTTTTCCGGTGAACCCGTGAGGCGGAAGCCATTTCGCCATCGCGTCCGCATCGAGAAAAGCGCGGTAGATTTTTTCTGGCGCCGCGCGCAGAACCCGGTGAAGTCGAATGGTGTTTGGCATATGTCTCGTCCTTTTCGATGCGCTGAGGTTTCGATGCAAACGCGGAACAGATTTTGCAGATTTATTTCCGAACAAACGGATCGATCCGAGTCTGTGCAATCACCTCGAATTGCTCATTGGTTGTGTTCGGCTTACTGACTTGTGTCTTCTGTCATATGTCCCTTGCTGCCTGACCTCCGTAAATGCCTGCCCTGTTCGATCCGCTGACGATCCGCGATGTGACATTTGCCAATCGCGTGTTCGTGTCGCCGATGTGTCAGTATTCGAGCGAGGACGGATACGCTAACGAGTGGCACCTGGTTCATCTCGGTAGCCGCGCGGTTGGCGGCGCCGGACTCGTGATGACGGAAGCGACGGCGGTTGCGCCTGAGGGACGGATCAGTCCACAGGACCTCGGCATCTGGCAAGATCGACATGTGGATATGCTGCGGAGGGTCGTCGCTTTTATTCACGAACAAGGAAGCATCGCCGGAATGCAGCTCGCTCATGCCGGTCGCAAGGCCAGCACGCGCCGGCCATGGGAACCGGCGGGAGTTGTTCCTGAATCGGAAGGAGGTTGGACAAAAGTCGTTGCGCCGACCGCGTTGCCGTTCGCGGAGAATTATCCAACGCCACAGGCCCTAACGACCGACGGCATTCGCGAAGTCATCGCTGCGTTTGCCGCGGCGGCGCGCCGCGCGTGTCAGGCCGGTTTCCGCGTGGTGGAGGTGCACGCGGCGCACGGTTATCTCATTCACGAATTTCTGTCGCCGCTCAGCAACAAACGTGAGGACGATTACGGCGGTTCGTTCGAAAATCGAACACGCCTGTGCCGTGAAGTTGTCGCGGCCGTTCGATCAACATGGCCAAAGGAATTGCCGTTGTTCGTGCGCATCTCCGCGACCGATTGGGTCGACGGCGGCTGGAGTACCGACGACTCGATCAAGCTCGCCGGCGAGTTGAAGAAGCTACATGTCGATCTTATCGACTGTTCTTCGGGCGGTAATGTACCGCATGCAAACATTCCGGTCGGCCCTGGTTATCAAGTTGGATTCGCCGAGCGAATCCGGCGCGAAGCTGAGATCGCCACCGGTGCGGTCGGAATGATTACGTCTCCAATGCAGGCGGAGCACATCGTCCGCACCGAACAAGCGGACGCGGTCATCATGGCGCGCGAATTTTTGCGTGATCCTTATTGGCCGTTGCGCGCGGCCCGCGAACTGAAGCAGCCAATCGCATGGCCGGTGCAATATCTCCGCGCGGGACCGAAAGACGCGCAGCCAAGGGTCCCGATCGATCTCAAAAATTTCGAGTCCTGCTTCGAAGAACAACACGGCGTTCCGGAGCGGTGACGCCGGCCGCGTTTGTTAGGCGACGAATCAAAAGATGAAACGAGAAAGATTGCTCTTACCAAATTTGCAGCCGGCTGTGTAAACTGCACGCTGATGAACGACGCCGCCGAACAGACGCAGACGAATCCTTTGCGCGAAGGTCTCTCGACCCGCGCGGTGCCGCAGCCATGCAGCATCGTGATTTTCGGTGCGACCGGCGATCTCACCCATCGCAAACTCGTGCCCGCGCTCTACAATCTCGCGGCCGATGGCGAATTGCCACCCGCGGTGGCGGTCATCGGTTTCGCGCGGCGTCCGAAAAACGATGACGAATTCCGCAAAGAGATGGACGAAGCGACGCGAAAATTCTCGCGGCAAACGGTGCGCGATGAAATTTGGAAGACATTTTCGCAATCGATTTTCTATCACCAGAGCGAGTTTGGCGATGAAGCCGGATACAAGTCGTTAGCCGAAAGACTGGACAAGATCGACAAGGAACGCGGCACGCGCGGCAATCGTCTCTTTTATTTCGCGGCGGCGCCGGATCAGTTCGAGGTCATCCTGAAACATCTCAAAACCGCCGGCCTCAATCGCGCGCAGGAAGGAAGTTGGGCGCGCGTCATCATCGAGAAACCGTTCGGCAGCGATCTCGCATCCGCGCGCGAATTAAATCGCATCGTGAACGACGCCTTCGACGAAAGTCAGACTTACCGGATCGATCATTTTCTAGGCAAGGAAACGGCGCAGAACATTCTCGTTTTGCGTTTCGCGAATGCGATTTTCGAACCGCTCTGGAACACGCGCTACATCGACCACGTCCAGATCACCGCTGCGGAAACGCTCGGGGTAGAAGGTCGCGCCGGATATTACGAAACGGCCGGCGCGATGCGCGACATGGTGCAAAACCATTTGCTGCAATTGCTCTGCCTCATTGCCATGGAGCCGCCGACCGATCTGCGCGCGGACAGCATTCGCGATGAGAAAGTGAAAGTCGTTCGGGCGTTGCGGCGAATTACCGGCGAACAAGTCGCGCCCGGTGTCGTGCGCGGTCAGTACGCGGCCGGCGCGATCACGGGGAAACCGGTGCCGGCTTATCGCGAAGAAAAAAATATCGATGCAAGATCGACAACGGAAACCTTCGTGGCCTTGCGCATCAACATCGACAACTGGCGCTGGGCCGATGTGCCGATTTACATGCGCGTCGGCAAACGTTTGCCGAAATCCGCCACCGAAATCTCGGTGCATTTCAAAAAGGCGCCCGCGGTTTTGTTCAACAAGGAAGCGATCACGCTCGATCAGAACGTGCTCGTCGTTCGCATCCAGCCGGATGAAGGAATTTCACTGCGCATGCAGGCGAAAATTCCCGGGACCAGTTTGCGCATCGAGCCGGTGAAGATGGATTTCCATTATGGAACGTCGTTCGGCAAAGCGAGTCCGGAAGCGTACGAACGTTTGTTGCTCGACGCCATGAGCGGCGACGCCACGCTTTTCGCGCGCCGCGACGAGGTGGAAGAAGCGTGGGCGTTCGTCGATTCGATCGAAGAAGCGTGGCACGCGAAGAAAGGCGCGCCGGAACTTTATTTTTATCCCGCCGGTTCGTGGGGACCGGATGAAGCCGATGAATTGCTCGCCCGCGACGGTCGTGCGTGGCGCCGTTTGTAGATGTCGATCTTGTAAAGCAATGCCCGCCGCCACCGAAAGCTATTCGTTAGGCCAGGAAGTCGAGATCGGTAAGATCGACAAGGAGTTGAAGAAGCTTTGGGCGCAAAGCGAAGGGGCGATGACGCGCGCCTCGCTTATCAATCTCGCCGTTTACAGCGAGGAGCCGGGCTCGCTGCCGCGCAACACGAAACTGATTTCTCAATTAACCGAAGATTCCGCCTGCCGCGCCATCGTCATCGGCGCCGATCCGCGCGCGAAAGAAAATCGCGTCGAAGCGTGGATCAGCGCGCATTGCCACGTGAGCCGCGCCGGCAGCAAACAAGTTTGCTCGGAACAAATTTCGTTTTTGCTCGAAGGCCCCTGCACAAAATTGCTGCCGAATATTGTCTTCTCCCATCTCGATTCCGATTTGCCATTTTATCTTTGGTGGCAGGGCGAGCTGCGCGATCCGCTGGATCCGCAATTGTGGACGCGGGTTGATCGCCTGATTTACGACAGCCAAACGTGGCGCGATTTCCGCGAACAAATGCGTTTGGTCGAGTTGGCGCAAAGCAAAGCGCGGCAGCGTGTCGTGCTGTGCGATTTGAATTGGACGCGGCTCGACAAAATCCGCGCGGCCATCGCGCAATTTTTCGATCATCCGGCGTCGCATCATCACTTCGCCACGATGGAAAGCGTGAACGTGAATTTCGCGCCCGGCTTCAAATCGACCGCGATTCTTTTGATCGGCTGGTTGAGCGCACAGCTGAATTGGAAAACGAATCAGCAGGCGATGAATGGAGGTTGTCGATTCGTCGACGTGAATAATCGCAAGATCGACATCGAACTGTGCGAGGCCGCCGGCCCGCCGATCAGCCAAGTGCGATTGCATTCCAGCGGCGTTGAATTTTTGATTCGCCACGCCGCCTGCGGCGATCTGCTGGAAGTCTGCCGTCACGGCCCTAACGAAGCGGGCGGATCGCAAATGTTGCCCGCGCAAACCAACGACGTGGCCGCGCTCATGAGCCAAGAGCTTCTCCGCGGCGGCCCGCACCGCGTTTACGTTCGGGCCGTGAATTCGATCCGCGATTTGTTGTAGCAGGCCGCGAAAAACGCCGTCCGGTGCGACTCCTGCTTTTGCGTAGGCGAGACCATGCGTCAGCGCGATTTTTTTGCCTTTTGCACAGGGCTAAAGCCAGTGGAATTGAGGGCCATCGGCGAGCTCTCCTGGGTGCGCCATCTCGCTGAGGGCGAAACGCTTTATGCGCCGGGCGAACCGGGGAACGCGCTTTACATCGTGAGCCGGGGCGTGGTCGAGGTGCGCTCGGCCAGCGGCCGACAACGAAACAAAAATATTTGCCTCGGCCGCGGTGAGCTGGTGGGCGACGTCGAAGTTTTTTCCGATATCCGCCGCACCCAGAGCGTGCGCGCTAAGGAAGCCGCCAGTCTGCAATGTTTCCCGCGCAACAATCTGCCCGAATTACTGCGGCGCGTCCCGTCATTCTACCGTTTTTTATGCGAACAAATGGCCGCGCGCCTCGTGACCGAGCGCGAGCTGGCGGCGGAAGTGGACGATTCGCTCGAGCTCAGCGGTTCGCTTTCGAATTTCGACCTAACGACCATTCATCAGACGATCATGAGCTCCGGACAAACCGGCGAGCTCGCAATCAAGGATGAAAGCGGCGAAGTGCTCGGCGCGTTTTACTTCGAGTCCGGCCGGCCGGCCGCGGCGCAGTTTCAACATCTCACCGGCGACGAAGCGTTCTGGCAATTGTTCCTGACCGAACAACTCGCTGGCACATTTGCGTTTTCCAGCGGCGAACGTGAGCTCACCGCATCGATCTCGGCGCCGATCACGTGCAAAGGCGACCTGCTCATCACCGCCCTGCAATACCGAGACGAACTCGACGCGCTGAAACAGGGAATGGGCGATTACACCGGAAAATTGCGCGCGCGCGCCAATGCGCTCGGCCAAACCGATGACGCGGCCGATGAGCTGCGTCCGATCGCGGAACAAGTCTGGGAACGGCTCGTGCGCGGACCGAAATCGATCGCCGAGATTTACGGCCAATGCCGCGTTTGCGAATTGAAAATTTTTCGCGTCGTCGCCGACCTGCTTTATAGCGAACAAGTCGGGTTCGTTACCGCACTCGATCACGCCGCGTCGGAGGCGGTGCTGATCGAGGGCTGAGCGCGCACGGCACCTGCTTTTCAACCGGCATGCTGGAACGAATACTGCCAGTCCGGCTCGGACTAAGATCGACAAGGGCAAGATCGACAATCGTCATATTGCTCGGCTGCGCATTGCTCAGCGGCTGCAGCTACGCCAGCACGCGCGGCCGGCAGCAAATGGCCTATGCGCGTTACGTCAAAAAATTCAGCCACAAACGGGTGAAGCAGCAGACGAAGTTCAAAAAGTGGAAGATGCCGTTCACCCCGCAGTCGCAACAGAATGTCAACACCAGTGTCGGCGGCGGTCCTGAGTCTGCGAGCTCGATTTCCGGAAATTAAGCGCGCGGCACCGGGATGGGTTTCCCGCTTTCGTCGATCGCGACATAGATAAACACCGCGCTCGTCACGCGGATTTCTTCGCCGCTCATGAACCGGTGCACCCACACTTCCACCGGAATACGCATCGACGTTCGCCCGGTTTTTTCCAGCCGCGCATAACACGCCACCGTGTCGCCCACCCGCACCGGTTGCAGAAACGACATCTGCTCGATCGCGACCGTGACCACGCGCGCCTTCGCGATCTTCGACGCCAGAATCGCGCTGCCTAGGTCCATCTGCGCGACTAACCAGCCGCCGAAAATATCGCCATGGCGATTTGTGTCCTTCGGCATCGCGATGGTCTGAATGACCAACTCGCCCCGCGCAAGATCGACATCTTTCATTCGCGCGCAGAATACCGCGTCACAAGATCAACATGCAATCACCGTAACTGTAAAAGCGGTAGCGTTGGCGAATCGCTTCCGCATACGCGCGCAAAATAAATTCGCGACCGGCGAATGCGCTCACCAGCATGAGCAAGGTCGAGCCCGGCAAATGAAAATTCGTCAGCAGCGCATCGACCACGCGAAACTCAAACGGCGGATAAATAAAAATGTTTGTCTCGCTCTGAATTGGAGGGACACGCGTCGTCGTGTCCCCATCTTTCTCTGCCGCCGATTCAAGCACACGCACGACCGTCGTCCCAACCGCGACGACACGCTTCGCCTTGTCGATCTTGCGCGAAGCTTCCTCCGAAATCCAAAACCGCTCTGCATGCATCTTGTGCTCGACAATGTTTTCCGCATACACCGGCCGAAACGTCCCCGGTCCCACATGCAGCGTCACAAAAGTGTGCGGCACCTCACGCAACATCTCCGGCGTGAAATGCAACCCCGCCGTCGGCGCCGCGATCGCGCCCGGCTCGCGCGCAAACACCGTCTGATATTGCTCGACGTCGAGCGCGTCACTCTCGCGTTTCAGGTACGGCGGCAACGGCATCAACCCACCCGCGAAAAGATCGACATCTTCATTCAACCCGATCACACGCTCGCCATCCGACAGGATTTCCTCCACGCGCGCGGTGACATTGTCGATCTTCACCGTCGCGCCCAAGCGCATCTTCCGCCCCGGCCTAACGAGACACTTCCAACGCTTCGGCGCGACCTTCTCCAAAAACAAAAACTCGATCGCGCCATCATCGGAAAACTTTCGCGCGGTCAACACGCGCGTGTCGTTCAAAACCAGCAGGTCGTCCGGCTCGATGAATTCTTTCAGATCGCGAAAGTTCCGATGCTCGATCTTTTCGCTCTCGCGATGCAAAACCATCATGCGCGAAGCATCGCGTTGCGCCAGCGGCCGCGTCGCGATCAACTCACTCGGCAAAACGTAATCGTAGTCGCTCAAATGCGAACTCATCTCACACCATCAAAAAAATTGCGCCGTTGCGCAAAATTTCTCATCATGCCGCATGCAGTTTCCCGCCGCGCTCGATCTCGTCCTAAAAGCGCTCGAGCAGATGCGCGAAACTTCCGCGCATGCGCCGTACGCATCGCGCGATGCCCTCGCTCGCCTTACCCACCAGCGCTCAGCCAACTTGTTCGGTTTAACCGAACAAGTTTCAGCCGCTTGTAAGATCGACAACGGCAAGATCGACAAGTTGAACGCGATCAATGCGCGCGTCGCCGTCTGCACGAAATGCCCGAATCTCGCGAGCACGCGTACGCAAACCGTTTTCGGCGTCGGCAATCCTGATGCAGAATTAATGTTCGTCGGCGAAGCGCCCGGCGCGGATGAAGATGCCCAAGGCGAACCATTCGTCGGCCGCGCCGGTCAACTGCTTACGAAAATCATCGGGACGATGGGCTTGAAGCGCGACGACGTTTACATCGCGAACATTTTGAAATGCCGCCCCGATATGCCGCGCGGCTCATCCGGCAATCGCCCGCCGACGCCGGCCGAAATGCAAACGTGTTTGCCGTTCCTGCTCGAGCAGATCGACATCATCCAGCCCAAGGTGCTCATCGCTCTCGGCGCGACCGCGGTGGAAGGTTTGTTAGGCATGCGCAGCTCAATGTCGCGCTTGCGCGGCGCGTGGCACGAATTCAACGGCACGCCGTTGATGATCACGTACCACCCCGCGTATTTGCTGCGCAATCAAGCGCCGTCGGAGAAACGCAAAGTGTGGGAAGACATGCTCACCGTCATGGAAAAACTCGAGCAGCCGATCTCGGATAAGCAGCGCAGTTATTTTTTATAACGCTCGAACATTTCGTCGAGCGTCGCGCGTTTCGCCAACGTTAACGCCACCGTGGCGATCATCGTGCGCACTTCCTTGCGCGAAATTTTCACGCGCTCGCGCAAAACATTCTCGCCGGTTGCACGCAAGATCGACAACGTACGCGCGCCGATTAGCGCCGGTAGCACCGTCGCGGCGCGCACACGGAAGTGATTGATCGCGCGCACGTATTCCATTCCGGCCTCGAGTCCGTGCTGCGCTTCCTCGAGGTATTTCCGATAAACCGCCTCGAGCCGCGGCCAATCGTTAGGCGACGATCCGACTTCCTCCTGCGGAAAATAACAACGGCCGTTCGCAAGATCGACATGCGCATCTCGCAAAATATTTATGAGCTGCAGCCCTTTGCCGTAGCGCGTCCCGAGCTCAACCATTTCGTTTTCCGGGCGCGTCGCGAAATTGTCGATGTAGCGGCAGCAAATGTGCGTCCAAAATTCGCCCACACATCCCGCGACCAGATATGTGTATTCGTCCAGCTCGGCCGCGGTCGTGAGGACCGGCCGCTCGAGGTCGAGCATTTGTCCGCGCGTGATGTTCGCCAGCGCGTCGCGAATGTCACCGCGATCGGCGGCATTGAGCAGCGCGAGCATTTGCAAACAATCCGGCAATGCTTCGATGAGCTTGCGCTCCGATTCATTCGTCTGAAGCGGCGCGAACTTCTCGCTAAGATCGACAATTACATTCGGATCACCTTCCGCGCCGATAACACGCGACAATCGCCGCAGCATCTCGGCGCGTTGCGCAACCGGCGCGTTGTTCGTATCCGCGATCGTGTCGGTCACGCGTGCGAGCAGGTAAGCCAGACCGACTGGTTCGCGCACGCGACGCGGCAGGATGCGGATGGAAATATAAAACGAGCGCGAAACATCGCGCAGCACGGCTCCGAGCAATTGCGCCGGGGTCATTCCGATTCGTTAGCGGCGCGACCGATGTTTCTGATGTCGATCTTGCCCGACGTGGAATTTCCCAATCCCATTTGCGACGCCGTCTCGATGTAAAGCGCGCGCGGACCGATCGGAGGCAGACTTGCGTTCGCGCGCCATTTTTCGATGTGCTTGTGCGCGACTGCATCGATCGCGACCGGGTCCTTGCTCGCATAAATGGTCGCATGATGAATCGAAAAATTCGGCTGCGCTTTCGGTCCGCCGCCGTACTCGGCCACAAGTCCGTCCATTATATTAAGCACGACTTTTTTTCCGATATGTGGATCGGCATAAATGTCCGCGATGCCGCTCAGGCCGAATGGCGTTGCTTGCGAAAATCGCCGCCAGTTGTCGATGTTCGGAATGGTCACGTTGTAAAGGCAGCCGGCGATGCCGTTCATCTCGCTGTTGCTCATCACCGGTACGTTGATGATTTTCGTGACGTCGTTCGCGACGATCTTCGCGAAATGGCTGAGGTTGCTTGTATTTTCGGTGTCGGAAAGCGGCACCATCTTGCCGAGGTTCGGATTAAATTCGTAATCGCCCCAAATGAGTTTGCCTAACACCGGCGCGCTCAACGTCGCCTGCGGATCGAATCCGTCGCGCGGCGAGATGGAACGCAGCTGATAACCTTCCTGGCCCGGTTTGTAGCCCGCTTCCTTGATTCCGCCTAACGACCGGTCCCAAACGATAATGCTGTTGCGTGGATGACCAGCGGCGACGAGACCGTCAACGATGGCATCGACCACCGCGTGATGCGTCGTGAACAATTCGCCGCCGGCCGCGGAAATCTTAATGCCGATCTTGTCGTTGGGCGCGACGAGCGAGCTCCACGCTTTGGCGATGTCGGGCTGACCCGTGACGGCGAGCACAAGTCGATCGACCATTGCCCTAACGAGCTTCGGATTCTCGCGGTAATTGCTAATCGCGTCCGGATTGTAATTCGCGAAGACGACGGACGGCGTCGGCTGCGGTGGTGGCGATTGCGCGCGCGCCGATGCGATGGCGCAGAGCGAAAGCGCGGCTAACGTGTGGATCGACAATGGCAATTTCAGAAGCAAACGAGTCTATGAACGCAGCGCGGAATCACAACTGCGCAGCTACAGACACGGTGCGCCACCTCTACGTTCACATTCCGTTTTGCGCGCGCATCTGTCCCTACTGCGCTTTTTACAAGGACTTGCTCGATCGTTCGCAGACCGGTCGCTTTTGCCAAGCGCTCCTGGCCGAACTGCGGATGCACGCGCAAGATCGACATGTTGTTCCATCGACAATTTATTTCGGCGGCGGGACACCGACGGCGCTGATGACGGCACAGCTCGAATTCGTCCTCGGCGGATTTCGCGATGCGCTCGACCTCTCGCAGTTAGTCGAGTGGACAATGGAAGCGAATCCCGGAAGCATCGCCGCGCGCAAAGCGACGCTGTTAAAAAATCTCGGCGTCACGCGCATCAGTCTCGGCGTGCAAAGTTGGGATGAGCGCATGCTGCAGTTGTTAGGCCGCGACCACACGCCGACGCATATTCAAGAATCGTTTCGCATTCTGCGCGACGCCGGCCTCGCCAATATCAACATCGATTTGATGTTTGGTTTGCCGGGACAAACACTCGCGCAATGGCGCGATACGCTCGAGAAGACGACCGCGCTCGGGCCGGAACACATTTCGGCTTACTGCCTGACTTACGAAGAGGACACGGAGTTTTTCTTGCGACACGCGCGCGGCGAGTTTCGATCCGACAACGACGCCGACGCAGAGTTCTTCGAAATGACGATGTCGATCTTGCAGGACGCGGGCTACAGCCATTACGAGACTTCAAACTACGCGCGGCCAGGTTTCGAGTCCGCTCACAATCGCGCCTACTGGCGCGGCGAAGATTATCTCGGCATTGGGCCGAGTGCGTTTTCCACGCTCAGTCTACAACGATTGCAAAACGTTTGCGATTATCGCGCGTACGCCGATCGCGTCCTCGCCGGAACATCGCCAATCAGTTCGACCGAGAGCCTAACAAACGAAATGAAACGCGCGGAGCGGATCGCGCTGACGTTGCGCACACGCGAAGGCATTCCGGCCGATCTCGTGCAAGATCGACAATCGCAAGCGGAGGAGTTTGTCGCACTCGGTTTGCTACAACGGCGTAACGGAAACTTCACGCTTACCGCCAAAGGCAAGTCGCTCGCCGATTCGGTCGCGGAAGCGTTTGTTTAGCCGACGCCGCCGTACCGCCGCTGCCTTCGGCTGAATTCCTCGACCGCTTCGGATAAATCCTTTTTCTTGAAATCGGGCCAGAGTTTCGGCGTGACGTAAAGCTCGGTGTAGGACGTTTGCCAGAGGAGAAAGTTCGACAATCGCATTTCGCCCGATGTGCGAATGAGCAGGTCGGGATCGGGATAGTAGCGCGTGTAAAGATGTTTGCTGAACATCTCGACATCGATCATCGCCTTGTCGATGTGACCGAGCTCGATCGCGCGCATCAAACTTTTGATGCCGTCGATAATTTCGTCGCGACCGCCGTAACTCAACGCGAGAACCAGCGTGAGCCCGTCGTTCTTCGCCGTCGCTTCGATCGATTTGTGCAATTGCTTCTGGGCCGAGTCGGGCAAATCCGTCAGGCGGCCGATCGCTTGCAAGCGCACATTTTTCTCGAGCAACTCCGGCGTTTTCTCTTTCAGAAATTTTTCGAGCAGCCGCATGAGCGCGAAGACTTCGGTCTTTGGCCGCCGCCAATTCTCGGCGGAGAAAGCATAGAGCGTGAGGAATTCGACTTTGAGATCGCCGCAGCCTTCGACGCATTCGCGCACGGCGTTCGCGCCTTCCTCATGGCCTTTGATGCGCGAAAGCCCGCGCTCTTTCGCCCAACGGCCGTTGCCATCCATGATGATGGCGATGTGTCGCGGCACCGACTTCGTGGCGGCCATGATTGTCGATCTTAGTCGATGTCGATCTTACAGGAAAATGGTCTGCGCGCGTTCGGGGCCGACGCTGATCATCGACAAACGCGCACCGGTTAGTTCGGAAATGCGTTTAACGTAGGCGCGTGCGCGCGGCGGGAGATCGGAAACTTTTCGCGCACGATGGGTCGGCGTTCTCCAGCCACGATGTTCTTCGTAAATCGGTTCGCAATTTTCCAACTGCGTCGCGTCACTCGGCGGAACGTCGATGCGTTTGCCGTTCGATCGATAGGCGACGCAGACTTTGATTAGATCGACATCGTCGAGTCCATCGAGATTCGTGATCGCGAGATCGTCGATGCCATTGATCATCGTCGCGTAATGCGTGGCGACGGCATCGAACCAACCACACCGGCGCGGGCGCCCGGTCGTCGCACCAAATTCGCGGCCGAGCTCGTGCAAACGTTTCGCTACTTGTCGATCTTCCGTAGGCAACGCGCCTTCGCCCACGCGCGTGGTGTAAGCCTTCATCACGCCCATGACACGATCCACCCGATGCGGCGGAACGCCGGTGCCGGTGCACGCGCCGCCCGCGGTGGTGTTCGACGAAGTCACGTACGGATATGTCCCGTGATCGATATCGAGAAAAGTTCCCTGCGCGCCTTCGAACAACATTTCTTTGTCGCGCTGCAAGGCGCGATGCAGATAGACGACCGTGTTCGTGACGAACGGCCGCAGCTTCGCGCCAGCCGCGAGATAACTCGCGTTCACATCGTCGTAATTAATTGGCTTGGCGCCGAGCGCGCGGAGGATGGCGTTGTTCTCGCGAATCTTCGCCTGCAATTTTTTCGAGAACAATCGAGGCTGCATCAAATCGGACATACGCAGGCCGGTGCGAGCCGCTTTGTCGCCGTAGGCGGGACCGATGCCGCGTTTTGTCGTTCCGATTTTCGCGCGGCCTTTGCGCAGCTCGCGTTGCTCGTCGAGCGCGCGGTGATACGGCAAGACGAGATGCGCGCAGTCGCTAATGAGAAGGTTCTTGTCGATCTTGACGCCGACCTTGCGCAGGCCTTCGATTTCGCGAACGAGCGCGACCGGATCGATCACGACGCCGTTGCCGATGACGCACATTTTTCCGCGGCGCAAAATTCCCGACGGGATCAGATGCAAAATATATTTCCTGCCGCGCTCGATCACGGTGTGGCCGGCGTTGTTGCCGCCCTGACTGCGCACGACGATGTCGGCCTTAGACGTGAGCACGTCGATGATCTTCCCCTTCCCTTCATCGCCCCATTGCGCGCCGATTAAGATTGTGTTCGCCATTTTCGATTCCGAATCGCGGCAAAAAATTTCCCGACGGCGTGGCAAGACGCAGTCGGGACTTGCCGACGAATCATAGGAAGCGAGTCGCGCGCTGCAAGGGGTTTTGCGCGACCGCGCAAGATCGACAATTGCATCTCGAAACATCCAAAAAGCTGAGCAGACACGTAGAAGAAGTGATGCGCACAATTCTACTCATCATCCTGGTGCTGCTGCTAATCGGAGCATTACCCGCATGGCCCTACAGTGGGGGCTGGGGTTATTATCCGGGCGGCGGCTTACTGCTGTTGATAATTTTGATCCTGCTCTTGTGGCGGGCGTAACGAGTCCGGCTCGTTAGGCTGCTGTAGTGGCAGGTGTGTCGCCTGCGGTTGATGCAGCCGACACGGCTGCCGCTACAGTTATTTCTTTGTCGCGACGGCGCGCTTGAGCGCGGCGGCCGATTCACTCGAGCCGCCGCCAGTCTGCGCGTGTGAGTAATTGCGCGCCTTCTCCCAATTGATGCGGGCGTCGTGCGTGAACGTGTTCATGGCGACGCGATACGTCCCGCCATTGCTTGAGAGGTGTCTATGCGCGGCGATGAACGCGCTTGGATCGTAGTAATTGCTGAAGTCGCGCGCGAAGGCCGCGCGGCTCATGCCGATCTCGAGATTCTTGCGCACTTCCAAATGCAGATGCGCATCGTAAAGTCCGTGCGCCGTTCCCATGGTCGCGATCTTTTGGCCGCGAGTGACGCGCTCGCCCCGCTTCACAAGCATGCTTTGCAGATGTCCGTAAAGTGAATCGATCGTGCGGACGCTGCCATTTTCGCGATAACTGTGCCGAACGATGACGACATTCCCCCAGCCCATGTGACAATCACGCGCGAACACCACGACGCCATCACCGATGACGTAAATCGAATCGCCAAGATCGGTATCGCCGCCACCGACGCCGTCCCAATCTTCGCCGAGATGTCCGTGCGAACGGAAACCGCGCGCCTTGTAATAACCTTGCGCTTCCGGTTTGCCGACCGGGAAATCGAAGCCGTCGGCGAGTTTAATGAACGCGCTGTCGCCACTGAAGCTGATTGGCTGCGGCGCGGCGGCGAGAGAAATTCTTGGTGTGTTCGGTTGGGACTCGGTGCGCGGCGCAGGCGCGGTTGCGGTGGAACCAAACATGCGATCGAAAAACGGCCGCGTGTCGTTGTCGATCTTAGTAGATGTCGATCTTACGTTGAGCGGCGCGGGCGCGGTCGGATTCGGATTGGCCGCGATTTGCGGCTTCGCCGGTTTCGTTAGGGGGCTCAACTGAGTTGATACCGGAGGTGACGCACTCGTGCTCGGCTTCGGCGCCGGAGATGTGTTCGGCTTCGTTGCGACCGCCTCCGGCTTCACGGTGACATCCGCTGCGGCGACGACCGCTTCCGCTTTCGGATATTTCGGCGTCTCTTCGCGCGCGATGTAGACTTCCTGGGCGCGAATCGAAGTGCTCAAGAGCAAACCGCAAAAGAAAGCGAGACAACTCGTCCGAGACATGAGCCGCGAGTTGTATAGTTATTCACCGAATGTGACAAGCGCGTTTTTTCGCGATTCTTACCGGAATTTATTGCGCCGGTTTTTGGACGACCCGGACGATCGGCAACGGGAAACGCAGCCTCAATTCGTCACCGAGATAAATCTCGACGTGGTGCAAACCGAATTGCTGGAACTGCACGCCGCCGAAGTAATGCACGTTGGTGGCGTGGCCTTCCATTTCCTGAAGCACGAATTCCACTTCGGCCTGCGCGATGATTTGTTTTTCATCGACGCCGACAATGCGCGAGCGCTGACGAAATTTTCCAGCGCCGCTGCACCAGCGCGTCCAGATGCACAGACGCAGACAATTCACCGGCAAGGCCGGCGCCGGAATGACGTTGATGACGCCGATGAGCGTCTGCATGCCGTTGAATTCACAGCGCACGTCTTCGCAAATGACGGCGCTTTGCAGGTCCGGCAGAATTACGTTTTGATCCATCCGTTGCCTAACGAAACGAGCAGCGCAATTCCGATGAGGATGCGGTAAATCGCAAATGGAACAAAGCCGCGCGTGCGCACCCACTTCATGAACCAAGCGATGACGGCCAGCGCGACGATGAATGAAACGACGAAGCCGATGGCGAGCACGATCCACTGCGGGCCGGTCACCGTGACCGGTGCAAGATCGACATCGTGATGTGGACGCAACGTTTTCAGTAAATCGTAAAGCGTCGCCACCGCCATCGTCGGCATGGAAAGAAAGAATGAAAACTCGAGCGCGGCCGGTCGCGACATTTGCGCGATCTGTCCAGCGGCGATGGTGACCATTGAGCGCGACGTTCCCGGAAAGACGGCCGAGAGAATTTGCGCGGCGCCGATCCAGACCGCCTGGCCGAAACTCATTTCTTCGATGTGCGCGACTTTCACGCGCCTGCAAAGCGCATCGACAATCCACATCACGATTCCGCCCACGAGCAACGCGATGGCCATGCCCGAAAGACTTTCGAGATTTTTGCCGATCACTTTCGTCAGCATCCATGCCGGAATGGCGGTGACGATGAAGGCAATGATCGTTAGGCTGAGCGGATGCGTGAGCGCGTTACGATCGCCGCGTTCGCCGCGCGGGAATGTGGCGATGAACGTGAGGATGCGCCGCCAGAAATAAACCGGCAGCGCGAGAATGGCGCCGAGTTGAATGACGATGGTGTACATTTTCCAAAAGCCGTCGTGAAGATCGACATGGAAAAGCGCTTCGCAGATCCGCAGGTGCGCAGTGGAGCTGACGGGAAGAAATTCCGTTAGGCCTTCGACGATGCCGAGGAGGAACGACAGCAGGAAGTCGTGCATCGCGGCCAAAGTAGAGGCGACATCTCAAAGCGCAAGCGGTGCAAATGTACTTGTCGATCTTGCACGATGTCGATCTTGCCTTAGTTAGAGCGGCAAATGCCCAAAGCGCTCATCACCGGCATCACGGGGCAGGACGGTTCGTATCTCGCCGAGTTTTTGCTCGCGAAGGGATACGAAGTGCACGGCGTGATCCGGCGCGCGTCGTCGTTTAACACCGAACGTCTCGAACCGATTTACCAAGACCCGCATCGCGGCGGCGTGCGGATGTTTTTGCATTACGGCGATCTGTCGGACTCGATCGTGATTTCAACATTGATCGCGGAGATCCAGCCGGATGAGATTTACAATCTCGCCGCGCAAAGCCACGTGCGCGTGAGTTTCGACATTCCTGAATACACGGGCGACATCACGGCGATCGGCGCAGCGCGTATTCTGGAAGCGATGCGCAAAGCGGCGCCAAAAGCGCGCTTCTATCAGGCGAGCAGCAGCGAGATGTACGGTCTCGTGCAGGAAACGCCGCAGCGCGAGACGACGCCGTTTTATCCGCGCAGCCCTTATGGTGCGGCGAAAGTCTACGCGCATTGGATGACGGTGAATTATCGCGAGTCTTACGGTCTGCACGCGACGAATGGGATTTTGTTCAATCACGAATCGCCGCGGCGCGGTGAAACTTTTGTGACGCGCAAAATCACGCGCGCGGTCGCGCGAATCAAAGCCGGCGTCCAGAAGCGATTGTTTCTCGGCAATCTGGATGCGAAACGCGACTGGGGTTACGCGCCGGAATATGTCGAAGCGATGTGGATGATGCTGCAGCAGAACGCGCCGGACGATTATGTGATCGCGACGGGCGAAACGCACAGCGTGCGCGAATTTTTGGATTTGGCATTCGCGCATGCGGGACTCGACGCGACGGAATATGTCGAGATCGATCCGCGATATTATCGGCCGGCGGAGGTGGACATTTTGATCGGCGACCCGAGTAAGGCGAAGAAGCAGCTCTGCTGGCAACCGAAGACGACGTTCAAGGATTTGGTGCGCATCATGACTGACGCGGACACGGCGCAACTCGCGCACGAGATGAGCGGGAAGAATATTCGCGAGTGAACGCGGAGCGCATTTACGTTGCCGGACATCTCGGCATGGTCGGCCGCGCGATCGTGCGCAAGATCGACAAGGGCAAGATCGACATCGTCACGCGCACGCGAGCGGAGCTCGACCTAACTAATCGCGACGGAGTGCGCGGATTCTTCGAGAAAGAAAAGCCGACGCAGGTCATTATGGCCGCAGCGAAAGTTGGCGGCATTAAGGCGAACGACAGCGCGCCCGTCGATTTTCTGCTCGAGAACTTAAAGATCCAAAACAACATCATCGAAGCCGCGCATGATTTCGGCGTGCGCAAGTTGTTGTTCCTCGGAAGCTCGTGCATTTATCCGAAGTTCGCGCCGCAGCCGATCAAAGAAGATTCGCTGCTCACGGGCTCGCTCGAGCCGACGAACGAATGGTACGCCATCGCAAAAATCGCCGGCGTGAAATTATGCGACGCGTACCGGAAACAATTCGGCGACGATTTCATCTCCGCGATGCCGACGAATCTTTACGGGCCGTTCGACAATTTCGATCCAGAAACAAGCCACGCGTTGCCGGCGATGATCTACAAATTTCATCACGCGAAAAAATCCGGCGCAAAATCGGTGACGTTGTGGGGCACCGGAAACCCGCGCCGCGAATGGTTGCATGTCGATGATGCGGCCGCAGCATGCCTATTGTTGTTGGAAAAGTTCAGCGAACCCGGACCGATCAACGTCGGGGTTGGAGAAGATTTATCGATCAAAGAACTCGCCGAACTCGTGCGTGAGGTTGTCGGATTCGATGGGGAGATTACGTGGGACACATCGCGTCCGGACGGCACGCCGCGCAAACTTCTCGACGTCTCGCGCATCCGCGCGCTCGGCTGGAAACCACATGTCGATCTTGCGAGCGGGATTCGCGACGTTTACGCGTGGTTCACAGACAACAGCGATTTGGCGTAAGCTGGCTAAATGCGACTGCTCATCACCGGCATCTGCGGTTTTGTCGGCAGCTCACTCGCGAAATGGTTTCGCGAACACGACAGTTCGATCGACATCGTCG
>JBEEGX010000103.1:0-18312 GCA_041167105.1 Verrucomicrobiota bacterium | reverse complement strand
CCAAGTGGCACGAACTTAAAGAGTACGATCGATCGGGCTCTTCGGATGATGCAGAAAGCCGGCGAAGTCCAAATTCCCAGTGTCGGTTATTGGAAAATTCTGCCGGCGAATACAGAGGTCAACGCAGCTGAAACACCAATCAGCGAAATCTCGATTCAACCTGAAGAACGCGCTTCAGACACGATCTTCGATGAAACTCTCGCAGATGTTGTGATCGGCCAAGGCGCCGGATGTGTTTATCTTTATTATCTGCCGACGTACCGAGATCGCGCTGAAGAGCGCGGAGAAAATCGCTGGCCGTGCAAGATTGGTCGAACCGAACAAAATCCGCTGCAAAGAATTTTATCTCAAGCAACAACCGCGCTGCCTGAGAAACCGTTTGTGGCGGTCGTTTTCCGAACAAACTATTCCGCCGCGCTGGAAGCCGCGTTTCACGCGGTATACACGTTGCGCGGCCTCGCGGTGCAAGATGCGCCGGGGACTGAATGGTTTCTTACCTCGCCAGAAGAAGCAATTGCTCTCGCAAAAACCTTCGACTCGTCTGGGTTCGACAGCCCCGGTTAAGTCGCAGCAACACTGCGAAACGCGGTGAGGAATGCCTCCATCTCCGTCTTCTTGCCAATCGTTAGGCGCATGTGATTTGGGAGCGCGGGAAATAAGCGGCCGACTTGAACATTGCGTTGCTTCATCGCGGCGATGAGCGGGACGACCGGACGCTTGCAATCGAACATGATGAAGTTGGCTTGCGACGGAATGGTTTTGAAACCGAGCTTGTCGAGCTCGGTGACGGTGAATGTTTTCGCCTCGCTCGTCAGGCGTTTGCCGTTTGCGACTTGATCGACATCTTCCAAACTGGCGTTCGCGGCGGCCAGTGCCATGCAGTTGACGCTGTCGAACATCGCGCGCGGTCGCATGCGATCGATCGTTTCCTTTTGCGCAACGCAAAACCCGCAGCGTAATCCGGCCATGCCATAAATCTTCGAGAAGGTGCGCGCGACGATCAGGTTTGGATGATCTTTGATCAGTGGGATCACGCTCTCGTAATCGGGCGAATCGGCGTAATGGAAATACGCTTCGTCGACGAGGATCGTTGTCGATCTTGCCGTCTTGCCGATGAAATCTCGCAATTCCTTTTTCGGCGTAATGCTCGCGGTCGGATTGTTCGGATTGCAGACGTAAACGAGGCCGGCCTTCGCCGCTGCGCCCATTTTCGCGAGGTCGTGCGCGTAGGTTTGGGTCAGGGGAACTTTGACAACTTCGGCGCCGTTCACCTTCGCGTGTTGCCAGATCGATTCGAACGTCGGATCGGCGGCGACGATTTTGCCGAGCTGCGGGCCAGTGAAAGTATCGGCGCAGATTTTTAAAATCTCACCCGATCCGTCGCCGAGCAGAATCTGATCGCGCTCGACGCCGTTTAATTTCGCGAGCGCTTCGATGAGCGCGTCATTGTGTTCATCCGGATAACGGCAGCACAAATCGTAGGAGCCGTTCATGAGCTCGATCGCTTTGCGCGATGGGCCGTACGGATTTTCGTTTGCGCTCAGGCGCACGACACCCGCAGATGAAGATGTCGATCTTGCAGCCGGCTCGGTGGCGAAATTAAAGCGCGGCCTAACAACGGCCGCAGCCGCGCCAACGCCAAGCAAACGGGCAAAACGACGACGAGAAATCGAGATCGTATTCATGCCGAAGGTTTAGGACGAGCGCCCGCGAAACGCGAGACGAATTCATTCCGACCTTTGATTCGCTCATGAGCAGATTAAATTGCGACACCGATGTTCGGTTTGCTCAAGCGACGACGGGCCCGATTGCGAGATGAGCCAATCCCGACGCAATGGCGCGAGATCATTCGCAAAAACGTCTTGTTCTTTCCCCGATTATCGGTCGCCGATCAAAGCGAGCTCCTCGGCCACGTGCAGATTTTCCTCGCCGAAAAGCGGTTCGAAGGATGCGACGGTCTGCATATTACCGACGAGATCCGAGTGACGATTGCGACACAGGCATGTCTTCTTTTGTTGCATCGCAAAACCAATTACTTCCCGCGTTTGCTCACTATTTTGGTTTATCCTTCGACTTACCTCGCGCCCGAACAGACGCCGCTGACCGAACATGTCTGGAACGAAGGCGGGTCGACGCGGCTCGGCGAAACGAGCCGCCGCATGGGATCGATGGTGCTGGCATGGGACGCGGCGAAAGCCGGAGCGGCTGACCCTTCCGACGGTCGCAACGTTGTCCTCCACGAATTTGCACATCAGCTCGATTACGAAGATTACGTCGCCGATGGCGTGCCCGGCCTAACGAGTCGGCAACAACAAGTCTCCTGGCGCACGGTGATGCGGTTGGAGTTTGCCGCGTTGCGCGCCGCCGACGAAACCGGAATTCCGACATTGCTCGACAGCTACGGCGCGGCGAGCGCGGCGGAATTTTTCGCGATAGCGGTGGAAGTTTTCTTCGAACGTCCGCGGGCGATGCGCGCGCGACATCCGAAATTGTTCGCGGAATTGCAACGCTACTTCCAACAGGACCCGACTGAGTATTCGGCCGAGCGGGTCATGTGACTCAGGCCACCGACGCGATGAGCTCGGAGAACTTTTGCAGATCGATGTTGCCGCCGGAAATGATGCAAACGATCGGCCCGCGAATGTGCTTGTCGATCTTGCCAGTCATCGCCGCGGCCACCGGCATCGCGCCCGCGCCTTCGGCGATGACACGCGCTTTCTCGGCGAGAATTCGCATCGCGCGTTTCGTTTCTTCAAGCGTGACGACGAGATAATCGTCAACCACCGGTTTCATTCGTTCCCACATGCGCGGGAAAACACTTTGGCCGCCGGCGCCATCGACAAACGACGCTTTCCAATTCGGAAACACCTGCGGCGAGCCTTTCGTATGCGACAACGCCGCCGGCGCCGCCGTTTCCGGTTCGACACCGAAGATTTTCGCGTCGGGCTTCAGTGTTTTGATCGCGCTGCCGACGCCAGTGATTAATCCACCGCCGCCGATACTCGCGATGACGGCAGCAGTTTCCGGCTCGTCCTCAAGAATCTCGAGACCCATCGTGGCGTGACCATTGATGAAATTCTGATCGTCGAACGGATGGACGAACGTCGCATCGATTTCCGGAAATTGTCGATCTTCCAAAGTTTTCCACGCGACATCGTACGGAACCGGAAACAACTTCGCACCAAGCGTACGCATCCTGTCGATCTTCGCTTGCGGCGCGTTTTCGATCGCGACCACGCTGCAGGGAACGCCCGCTTGTCGCGCAGCGTATGCGACCCCCTGCCCTGCGTTGCCCGCGCTCACCGTCCACACGCCGCGCTTGCGTTCGGACTCCGATAACATCGCAACGGCGTTGGCGGCGCCGCGCAATTTGTAAGCATTGATCGGCTGAAGATTCTCGAGTTTCAATCGGATGTCGGGAAAATCCGGGCCGAGATCGAGCCTAACGAGCGGCGTGCGTACAATTGTGCCCGCGATCCGCTTCCGCGCTTCCCTCACTTCGTCGATGTCGATCTTGCGTACCGCTTCGGGCGTTGCCGTCATTGTCGATCTTGCACTAAGCTGCGGCGCACATGCGCGTCAACTTCGTCATCGGCGGCACGCAAAAAGGCGGCACCTCAGCGCTCAATCGCTTTCTGCGGCAGCATCCGGAGATTTGCATGCCGGACGAGCGCAAGGAGCTGCATTATTTCGATCGCGAAGAAGAATTTCGCCGCCGGCCTAACTACAAGCATTATCACGCGAACTTCAAACCGAAGCGCGGCCAGCGCATTCTCGGCGAAGCGACGCCGATCTATATGTATTGGGAGCCCGCGCCGTATCGCATCTGGAGTTACAACCCGCAGATGAAATGGATTCTGCTTTTGCGCGATCCGGTCGAGCGCGCGTTTTCGCACTGGCATATGTCGAAGAACCGCGGCTGGGAAACGCTGGCGTTCGCCGAAGCGGTCGCGCGCGAAGCGGAGCGTTGTCGCGAAGCGCTGCCGTTGCAGCATCGCGTCTACTCGTATCTCGATCGCGGATTTTACGCGCACCAGGTTCGGCGATTATTCAACATCTTCGGTCGCGAAAATTGTCTCGTGCTGCTGAACGAAGATTTGCGCAACGATCATGCGCAGACGTTGCGACGCATCTTCGAGTTTCTCGATGTCGATCTTTCATTCACGCCACCGCCGCGAATGGTATCGCAGCAGGAATACGACAAGATCGACAACGAAATGCGGGCGCGTTTGATCGACATCTTCCGTTTCGGCGTCAAAGAACTTGAGCGCTTGATACAGCGCGATCTCTCGGCATGGACAAAATAAGTTCAGTCCCAATCGCGAGCACCGTGCTCGGTCTCGTCATCCTGCTTTTCGGTCGAAAATTATTCTGGCTGTGCGTCGCCGCGATCGGTTTCGCCGCCGGGATCGAGCTCGCGCCGCTCGTCGTGCACGAACCGACTTCGTTGCTCGCGCTTTCGTTCGCACTCATACTCGGATTTCTCGGGGCGTTGCTCGCGATCTTTTTGCAGAAAATCGCGATCGCGATTTTCGGTTTCGTTGCCGGTGGCAAACTCGCGAATGCGCTTGCCGCTGCATTTTTCGCCCAGCACGCGGTTCACTCGGGCGTGATTTTCCTCATCGGCGGCATCGTCGGCGCGCTGCTTTTGCTCTCGTTGTTCGACTGGGCGTTAATTTTTCTCTCATCCGTCGTCGGGGCGTATTTGATCCAAAGCGCGATCGCATTACCGCCCAGCGGCACAGCTATTCTCTTCGTCGTGCTCGTCGTCGTGGGAATGCTCGTCCAGGCAGCAACATTTTCGCGGGCGGGACGCAATACGACAGCCTAGACAAACAAGGCCGAAGATTGTGATAATAGCGGCGTGACCTCACCCCGCACCGCGCTGCGCCTCTCTGCGATTATCTTCGGATTGATTTGTCTCGGGCACCTGTGGCGAGTGCTGCGCCATGTCGATGTTCGAATCGGGAGCCTTGATGTGCCGATGTGGCCGAGCACGGTTGCGCTCGTCGTCGGCGCCGCGCTGAGCATCTGGCTGTGGACGTTGTCGAAAAGATAAAGCGCTATGAACAAAGTGCGCGTCGCGTTTTTCCTCGGACTGCTCGTAGTCGTTATCGCGATCGCGCGCCATAATTCCCCGCCCAAGCCACGCGAAAACGCCACCACTTTTACGTCGCCGCAGCCACGAGTTGCATCGTCAGCCTCGACGCCCGCGCCGCAGATCGCAGCGCAATCGGCCGCCGCGAGCGCAACACCGGCACCGCGCACGGTCGATTTCCAAAAACCGGTGGAGCGGATCGCGCCGGCGGTGGCGTTGATCTCGACCTTCGATGCGTCGGGCAAATTTTTGCGCGCCGGCAGCGGCTGTTTCATTTCCGAAGACGGACGATTGCTCACGAGCGCCGACGTTTTGAAAGGCGCGGCGCACGCGGTCGCGAAAGTCAGCGACGGTCGCATTCTCAACGTCAACGGTTTGCTCGCGACGGCGCCGGCGCTCGATGTCGCTTTGCTCAAAGTCGAAACGCAAAAGGGCGTGCCCTTCATTGCGCCTAACGAAGCTGCGAAGATCGACAATGGCGCGCCGCTCGCGGTGGTGGGAAGCGCGTTGATGCACCGGAAGCCGCCGCAGTTCGATCGCGCCGTGACCACGCGCGGATCTGATGCGGCCGGCGAATGGTTCGGCTTGTCCGCCGCCGTGCCTAACGACTGCACGGGCGCGCCCATCATTAACGAACGCGGCGAACTTGTCGGCATTGTCACGGCGCAACATCCCGAAGGCGCGTCCGCCGTCGTCGGTCGCAGCGTTGCCGCCGCGCAATCAATCATCGCGCATATCGATCCCAAAGCAGCGCCTTCGTGGCAGGTGGCGGCAACCGGTGAACTCGTCGCCCCGCCGGCCGAAGGACCGACCGCCCCGCCAAGTCGGACCGCGAAGATTCCACTCGTTAGGGCAGACCAACCGGGAATGACGAAATTGATCTATAGCCCGAAACCAAGATATCCCGGGCCCGCCCGCGGCCGCGCCGCGCCGGCGATGCAAGGCGAAGGACGTTATCGCGTTCGTTTTGCGGCGAACGGCCAGGTCCAGGATGTCGAAGTTCTTCAATCGACGCACAACCCCGCGCTCGACAGTGCGGCCACGCAAACATTGCGCACATGGAAAGCCACACCCGGCCGGGAATGGAGCGCGACCGTGCCGATCTCATTTACGCCCTAACAAGGTTTCATTAACACCGCGCTTCAGCGCGGTGCTGCAAAATTGCGCCCGCGGAAACCGTTTAAACGGTTTCTGATCATGGGGTCATGCGGATGCACCGGGCTAAAGCCGCGGTGTTAATGAGATTCAGTGTCGGAAATGGCGAATGCCGGTAAAGATCATCGCCATGTCGCGTTCGTTAGCCGCGGCGATGACTTCTTTGTCGCGCACTGAACCACCCGGTTGAATCGCGCACGTCGCACCCGCTTCCGCCGCCGCGATTAATCCATCCGGGAACGGAAAGAACGCGTCGCTCGCCACCGCGCTGCCTTTGAGCGACAAGCCCGCTTCCTCCGCTTTCCAAATCGCAATGCGCGACGCGTCGATGCGGGACATTTGTCCGGCGCCGATGCCGAGCGTTCGATCCGGTCCGGCGTAAACAATCGCGTTCGACTTCACGTGTTTGACCACGCGCCAGCCGAAGAGCATCGCGGCGAGCTCATCTTTTGTCGGCGGACGTTCGCTCACGATTTGCTCGGGTATTTCCGCGGGATTGTCGGGGTCCTGCACGAGCACGCCGCCGAAGACTGAACGAATATCTCTTGTCGATCTTGCCTCATTCACCGGCGTCGTCAGGCGAATCAGGCGCAGATTTTTTTTCTTCTGCAAAATCGCGCGCGCTTCCCCTTCGAATTCCGGCGCGATGATCACTTCGGAAAAAATCTCCGCGATCGCCTTTGCCAATTCTTCATTGATCGCGCGATTGCAGACGATGATTCCGCCGAACGGCGCCTGCTTGTCCGTCGCGAACGCTTTCTCCCATGCCTCGCGAAGATCGACATCTGTGCCTACGCCGCAGGGGTTGGTGTGTTTGAGGATCGCGACCGTCGGTTCCGAAAACTCCGCGATCAGGTTCGTGGCCGCGCTGATGTCGAGAATGTTGTTAAACGAAAGCTCTTTGCCGTGCAGCTTTTCGAAATGCTCATCGAAATCGCCGTAAAGCGCCGCTTTCTGGTGTGGATTTTCGCCGTAGCGCAATCGCGCAACCAGCGGCAGTGAAAGCGAAAACGACGCATCGGTCGTTTGTTCTTTGTTCAGGAAATTTCCAATTACGCGATCGTATGCGGAAGTTTTGATGAATGCTTTGATCGCGAGACGCTCGCGCGTTTTCAAACTCGTTTCGCCATTGTTATCGCGCATCTCCTCGAGCACCGCGTCGTAATCGGCAGGATCGACAATCACCGCGACCGATTCGTAATTTTTCGCCGCGCTTCGAATCATCGACGGCCCACCGATGTCGATGTTCTCGATCGCTTCCGCGAGCGTGACGTCCGGCTTCGCGATTGTTTTCTCGAACGGATACAGATTCACGACCACGAGATCAATCGGTTCGAAACCCTGCTCGCGCGCTTCCGCTTCGTGCTTCGCGTTGCCGCGTTTGTAAAGCAAACCGCCGTGCACCCGCGGATGCAAAGTCTTGACGCGACCTTCGAGCACTTCGGGAGACGCGGTAAAGCTGGAGATATCGCGCACCGGAATTTTTTCTTTGCGCAGAAGCTCGGCCGTGCCGCCGGTGGAAATGATATCGACGCCTTGAAGCTCGAGCGCGCGCGCGAAATCCGCGATGCCCTTTTTGTCCGAAACAGAAATCAATGCGCGCGTGATTTTCATTTCAATTGCAAGATCGACAATCGCTCGTCGAATCAGCGATCGAGAATCACGTTTTTCGCGGCCGGATACAACACCGGGCAACAGCCGATCGTCTCGCAGAACGCCTTGCTGAAATGGCTCAGGCTGGAGTAACCAACTTCCGTCGCCGCTTCGGTGACGTTGTAGCGGCCGCCGCGCAACAACTCAGCCGCGCGTTCCATCCGCAAGTTGCGAAGATATTGCGGAATCGTAAGACCAACTTCTTTGGAAAAAATCCGGCTCAAATAAAACGGACTGCATCCAACTTCCTGGCCTAACAATTCCAGCGCCGGCGGATTCACCAGATCGCGCCCGAGCAATTCTTTCGCGCGCTCCACGCGCTCACGCGCGACGCGTTTTTGCCGCATGCAAAACATTTCCGGATCTTTCGGCGCGAAAAAGAAATGCGCCATGAGTTCGAGCGCCTTCGCTTCGTACCACAAGCCACGCGCCGCTTTCGCGACCGGCGGTTCGCTTAACGATGCAACGACGGCCCGTTGCTGGATCGACATCGGCCGCGCGGGCGCGACCACATTCTCATGTCGATCTTCGAAGATGACGCGACGAATGCCGGTCTCGAGATCGCTTTCGCTTTCCGCGAATTGTTTTCGCAAATGCGTTCGCGAAAATTCAAGCGTGACGAATTGGTGACGATCGTTCGCGCGGCGCGAAGCAACCAGCGGCTCATCGCCGACGGCGTAGTAACCAGAATTTCCCGGCGCGTATTCCGTCTTGCGGCCGACCGCGCCGTGACCGTCGAGATTCAAACAAAATTCGAGCGAACGCGGATGAAACGTTTTTCCCCAATCGAACGAGCGATGCATGCGGAAGTCGTGCCATTCGACCGCGATGCCGTTGCGATCCACGTCGCCGAAGAGCGGACGCCAGCCGTCTTTGACTTCGCGCCACGCCTCGACTTCAGCCGCGCATCCCGGATTCATCGCGCTTAATTACCGATGTGACGCCGCCGAAAGCAAGACTGCTTTCGTTGCGTTCGTGCAAGATCGACATGTACTATTAGAGGATGAGTCACCACGAGCATGAGCATGACGATTTCGGTCGCGCATTCGCCATCGGTGTCGCGCTCAACATCGTCTACGTCATCGCGCAGGTCGTGTTCGGAATCTTCGGCCATTCACTGGCGTTGCTGGCCGATGCCGGACACAACTTCGGCGATGTGCTCGGGCTCACGCTCGCATGGTGCGCGAGTTACCTAACGAAACGTCCGGCGACGTCACGACGTACTTACGGCTGGCGGCGAACGTCGATCATGGCCGCGCTCGTGAATGCAATCGTGCTACTCATCACGGTCGGCGCGCTCATGCTCGAAGCGGTCCGACGTTTCGCGCATCACGAACATGTGAACGCTGGTGTCGTCATCACGGTTGCCGCCATCGGCATCGTATTGAATGGGGCAACGGCGTGGCTGTTCATGCGCGGACGCAAACGCGATCTGAATATTCGCGGCGCGTTCATGCACATGGCGGCGGACGCGGCGATTTCCGCCGGCGTGGTCATTGCCGGCATCGCTATTTATTTCACGAGCTGGTCGTGGCTCGATCCGCTTACGAGCGTGCTCATCAACGTCATCATTGTGTTCGGCACGTGGAGTCTGCTGCGCGATTCGTTCAATCTCGCGATGGATGCGGTGCCGGCACATGTCGATCTTGTCGCGGTTCGAAAATATCTCGCCGAATTGCCGGACGTTTCCGCCGTACACGATCTTCACATCTGGGCGATGAGCACGACGCAAGTGGCGTTGACCGCGCATCTGGTCATGCCTAACGACGCGGCAGGCGACAATTTCCTCCACAACGTCTGCGCGCATTTGCAAAGCGCATTCGGCATCGAGCACGCGACGATACAAATCGAGCGGAACGCTGAAGCGTGTTCGCTGGCTTGAACAACGTGCGCGAACTGGACAAGACTCGCGCGTGAGTCGCCTACAGCGCTTCGCCGATTTCTTCGCGCTCAAACGCAACATCGTCGTTCTGCTCATCGCCATCTTCGTCATCGGCGCCGGCGAAGAACTTTGGATGCGGTTCGTCCCGAAATATTTGCTGACGCTGGGCGCGAGCGTGCTCGTGATCGGGCTCTACGATGCGCTGCGGACTTTGTTAGGCGCGATCTACGCCTATCCCGGCGGTGTACTTGTCGATCTTTGGGGACATCGGCGGGCGTTCATGACGTTCAATCTGGTTTCGATCGCCGGTTACGCGCTCGTCTTACTCATTCCGCACTGGGGCGCGGTCATCGCCGGAATGTTTCTTTTCCTATCGTGGACCTGTTTTTCGCTGCCGGCGACGTTTTCGTTAGTCGGCGCAACGCTGCACGCGAGCCGTTACACCATGGGCATCGGCATTCAAATGGTGATCAAACGCCTGCCGATCATGGTCGCGCCGATCTTCGGTGGAATATTGATCGATCGCTTCGGCCTTATTCCCGGAGTGCGGGTCGGATTGTTGATGTCGATCTTGCTTTCCGGCCTAACGATTCTGGTGCAACGGCAGTTGCGCGACGAGCCGAAGGAAACCGCGGTCGCGCCCGAGCGTTGGAATTTTTTGCGGAGCCTGCGCGAGTTCAACGCGCCGATGCGGCAGTTGCTTTTGAGCGACATCCTCGTGCGTTTCTGCGAACGCATTCCGTTCGCGTGGGTCGTGATCTTCGCGATGGATTACATCGGCGCGACCGGCAAGCAGGTCGGCGTGCTCACGTTCATCGAGGTGCTGGTCGCGAGCCTGTGCATCATTCCGACATCGTATTTCGCCGACAAACATGGACGCGAACCGTTCGTCATCGCGACGTTCGTCATGTTTACCTTGTTTCCGCTAACGCTGCTCTTCGCACACAGCTTCACCGCGCTCGCCTTCGCGTTTTTCATTCGCGGATTAAAAGAATTCGGCGACACGCCGCGGAAGGCGCTCATCATCGCTTACAGCGATGCAAATCGGCGCGGGCAAATGGTGGGCGCATATTATCTGACGCGCGATCTCATCGTTAGCATCGGCGCGATCGTCGGCGCGTATCTGTGGAAACTTGGGCCGGAGAAAAATTTTCTCGGCGCGGCGGCGTTCGGCATCGCCGGCACCATCATCTATATTAGAAGCGTGCGGCACGCGCGCGAAGCCGAGATGGCGAAGTTGAAACAAGACCTGTATCAATTGCGCTCGAGCGAGAAGAAATTTTAGAAGATCGACATGTACGTTCGCATCGCCGCCGCCCTTTGTTTTCTCGCCGTCGCACTCGGCGCGTTCGGCGCGCACGCGCTAAGATCGACAATCGAACGTCACGGGCTTCTCGATGTTTGGAACAAAGCGGTGCTCTATCATCTCGCGCACGCCGTCGCGTTGCTCGCGCTGGCTTTGGCCGCAAATACGAACCGCGCCGCGTGGTGGTTTATCCTCGCCGGCATCATAGTTTTTAGCGGCAGCTTGTATGTCATGAGCCTAACAAACGCGCGCTGGCTCGGCGCCATCACGCCGATCGGCGGTCTTTGTTTTCTCGCCGGTTGGGCCTGGCTCGTTTTCGCTCCGCGACGCTGAAGATGTCGATCTTCGGATGATGTCGATCCTAGCTTGACATCGCGTCGTTAATTCTCTGCGATGGAAACGTGATTAAGCGCGCCTTTTGGATCGCAATGGTCGCGAGCGCGATTGTTTCTACGGCGCACGCACAGGAAACACTTTATGCCGCGACCGGTTCGAAAGGCGCGGACGGCGTTCTTTACACCGTCAATCCGGCAACGTCGGCCTTCACTGCGGTCGCACCGATTCTGGTCGGAATAAGTCCGATTGGAATTACGGGACTCGCGTTCGATCCGCTCAATGGCGTCCTCTATGGCATCACCGGACTTGAGTCGTCGAATTTCCCTCGCGACCTCGTGACGATCAATCCATCGACCGGCGCGGCCACTGTCATCGGCGGTTTGACTGGCACCTTCGGCGCGGTCGGGCTGAGCGATATCGCATTCCGCGCCGATGGCACGTTGTTCGGATTTTCGCCTAACAATCTCTACACCATCAATCTCTCAAGCGGTGCGCTAACAAACCTCGGCGCGACGGGAGAATCGACGCCGGGCGGCGGCCTCTCCTTCAGTCCGGGCGGAACATTATTCGCCACCGCCGGACTGGCCGCCAGCGGCACGATCGACACCTTGAACACGACGACCGGCGCGCGCAGCACGGGCCCCGGCCTAACGAACGCGCCTTACGCCGGAACGCTCGGCGCAATCAACGCGCTCACATTCAATAGCCTCGGGGTTCTTTACGGCTCGAACAGCAATCGCGCGCAGAACGGCGCCACCGTCACGGCCGTGGAATTGATCACGATCAATACCGCGACCGGCGCGATCACGGACATTGGTGCATTGCCTGGAAACACGGACGCGATCGCGTTCAGCGTGCCGGAGCCATCGTCTTCATTGCTTCTCATGAGCGGCTTCGTTATTTTCACGGCCGTCGTTAGGCGAATGCGGCGGCAAATGGCTCCGTAGGCGCCAGACACTGGATAGAGAAGGTGTTTCAGAGCGCGGCTTTCCTGATATAATACGCGAAATGTTTAGCGCGTTGCCCGAGACGCAGAGACTCGTCATTACCGTCGCCGTATTCTTCGCGGCCTTCTTTCTCGCGCTCACGCTCGGGAAAATCCTGAAGCGGCGCGCGGGCGTGCGGCTCGGGGTTCTGTATCAACTCTTTTGCCTAACGATCGCGTTTTACGCGGCGTTGTCGATCTACGGCGTGCACGCGAGTTGGCGCAACCACGTTGGCGCCGCCGCCATCCTGCTTAGCACCGCCTTCGTCGTCGCCCTTGTCGATCGTTATGTCTGGGATTGGTATTTCGAAACGCGCAAGCAAACAACAATCCCGCATTTCCTGCGCGAAGTCGCCGCCGGAATCATTTTCCTGATCGCGCTGCTGTTCGTGCTCAGTCTGGGTTATCACGCCGAGCGCGAACTGAAAGGCCTCCTCGCCGGCTCCGGCATTCTCGCGATCATCATCGGTTTCGCCGGACAAAATCTCTTCGGCGGCATCATCGCCGGAATGTCGTTGCAGATTAATCGGCCATACAAAGTGAGCGACTGGTTAAAGGTGGGCGACACCTACGGCGAGGTGATGGAGATCAACTGGCGTTCGACGCGTCTGCGCACAAACGACGGCATTTATCTCGACATCCCGAACAACGAGATCGTCAAGACGACGATCGTTAATTTGCATTATCCGACCGAGGTGCACGCGATGCGCATTCGCGTGGGCGTTGATTACAATGTGCCGCCGAACCGCGTGAAAGACACGCTCGCGCGCGCTGCGCAAAGCGCGAATGGCGTTCTGGCGCAACCACCGGTGAGAGTGTTCCTGATGGATTTCGCCGATCACGCTGTGACCTACGAAATCAAATTTTACATGGGCAATCACGCGCGCATCAACGAGATCAATGACGCCGTGCGGACAAATGTTTGGTACGAGCTCAAGCGGCAGAAGATCACGATCCCATTCCCGATCCGCACATTGCAGGTGCAACGGGGCGGGGCGCGCTCGATCTCGGAGGACCACGGCGAGGCGCGTGCGATTTTGCGGAACGAGCCACTCTTCCAATGCCTAACGGATCCTCAAATCGACAACCTGGTGAAAAGTTCGCGGCTCGATCATTTCGGCCGCGGCGAGCACATGGTCAAAGAAGGCGCGGCCGGCGAATCGATGTTCGTCCTTTTGCGCGGCGCGGCCAACGTTTCCGTTTCAAAAAACGGCACGACCATTCAAATAGCGACGCTCAGCTCGGGCGATTGCTTCGGCGAAATGTCATTGCTTACGGGCGAACCGCGCAGCGCGAGCGTGCGCGCGGAACGCGATTGTTACGTCATGGAAATCGGCAAGAGCGTGATGTCGCAG
This sequence comes from Verrucomicrobiota bacterium, assembly GCA_041167105.1. Classification (GTDB taxonomy): domain Bacteria; phylum Verrucomicrobiota; class Verrucomicrobiia; order Chthoniobacterales; family UBA10450; genus JAJPGZ01. Next base: position 4,542 of record JBEEGX010000103.1, on the reverse strand, counting down.
ATCATTCACGACTCGCCGGATTGTTTGCAGCAGTTGAGCGAAATCCTGGCCGAGCGAAAAATGAACACCGAAGTCGCGCTGCGCGAAAATCCGCCAACGCCGGAGCAGGCCGCGAAAGAACACGAATATCGCTCCGCTTTCATGAACCGACTCAAGACGTTCTTCTCGTTGTAAGGAGCGAGTGTCGCGCGGCCGGCCGAATCGGAACGCATCGTGCTAAGATCGACAAGGTGAAATGCGGGAAGTTATTGACAATTGTTCACAATTGATCGAAACGGATTCTCCCGCGCCTAGCTAAACCCAACAAGGAGAACTCGTCATGCGTCCGACCTGGAAAGGCAGTATCAGCTTCGGGCTGGTTTATATTCCCATCGCCGTTTATCCGGCGACCCGCGAAGAAAAACTCAGCTTTCGCCAATTGCGCAAAACCGATCTGAGCCCGATCCGCTACAAAAAAGTTGCCGATGCCGATCAAAAAGAAGTTCCGGCCGATGAAATAGTGAAGGGCTTCGAGTACGAACGCGGCCACTACATTATTCTGAGCGACGAGGATTTCGAAAAGGTGCGCATCGAATCGACCCATTCGATCGACATCACGGACTTTGTCGATCTTAACGATGTCGATCCAAAATTTTTCTACAAGCCGTACTTCCTCGAGCCGCAAAAGGGCGGCGAGAAAGCATATGCGCTTTTGCACAAGGCGCTGAGCGGAACGGGAAAAATCGGCGTCGCTAAAGTGGTGATCTCGAATCGCGAGTATCTCGCGGCGGTGAAGCCGGACGGATTATTCCTCGTGCTCGAGCTCATGCATTTCGCGAGCGAAGTGTTGAAGCCGGAAGAATTGAATCGGCCACCGACGCAATTGACCGACAAGGAATTGAAAATGGCGAACGCGCTCATCGAAAGCATGTCGAGCGATTGGCAGCCGGAAAAATATCGCGACGAATATCGCGACGCCGTCATGGAGATGATCGAGTCGAAGGCGAAAAACAAATCGCTACCCGCCGCCGCGCCAGCCGCGCCGCGTCAGACCAACGTTGTCGATCTTGTAAAAGTTTTGCAGGAGAGCATCAACCGCTCGCAGTCGGTCAAGGTAAAGCGCGGTGGCAACGGCGCGCGAAGATCGACATCGACACTCGTTAAGCAAAAGCGTCGCGCCGCGGCGTAGCGTCAGCCGCGTTCCGGCACGGCCGCTTCCGCTTCGAGTTGTCGATCTTTCATTGGACGAAAGATCAGCCACACGCCTAACAAGACAAAGGCGCCGCCGAAGAGCGACCAGAGCGGAAAGTTTTCGCCGCCGATCCACCAGCCGAGCATGACCGCGCCGGGCGGCGTGATGAGCGCGATGGTTTGCAGATTCGTGACCGACATTCGCGGCAGCAGCCAGTAGAGCAGCAGAAAAGTCAGGGCGGAGCCGACGATGGCGAGATAAAGCAAACAGAAGATCGACATCGTACTCCAGCGAAAGCGCGCTGGATTTCCGTCGACGAGAAATCCGAGGACTAACAATGGTGCCGTGCCGAAAATCATTTGCCACGCGGCGAGCATGGCGGGCGCAAGCCGGATGGCGCGCGCTTTGAGAGCCACATTCGAAAACGCCGCGCTGGCTGCGCCGAAAACAATTGCGACGCCGCCCCAGAATGCGAGGGCACCGCTGAAATCGAGCAGACGCGCGCAAATCAATGCGACGCCGCCGAGCGCGATGAGGGCGCCGATGAGTTTTTGCAAACGCAACGGTTCATCCGGAAGCAGCCAATGCGCGAAAAACATTCCGAACATCGGGATGGTCGCTTGCAAAACGGCGGCGAGTCCGGACGAAACGTGAAGTTCGGCCCAAAAGAGCAGTGTGTAGTTGAGGCCGAACATGAGCACGCCGGTGAACGCGAGAACCGCGTAATCGGAACGGCGCGGCGGAAGCAGCTTGCTGCGGCCTAGCGAGACAGCGACGAGCACGGCGATGGCGATAACGAAGCGGATGGCGACGAATGAAATCGGTGGGAGATCGCGCAGGCCGATTTTGATGGCGAGCCAGGTCGAGCTCCAGACGATGCAGAGCGTGATCCAGGCGAGCGCGATCCTCCATCGGGCTGTGTTCACGCGGCGACCATCATGTCGATCTAACAACATGTCGATCTTGCGTGGGAGAGGGCGGCGGAAATTAGCGCTTCACTTTTTGCGCCCAGCTCGGCAATACTCCCATCGCTCTCCATGCGTTTTGGATTCATTGTGGTTGTCGTCGTGTTCGCGGTCAGTCGCGCGAGCGACGCACGCGAACAAGAAAGGGCGATCATTAGTGCCGCGGTCGGTCACGTTAAGGCCGGCGCACGCGCGCTGAAACAGAACGACACGATCAACGACGGTGACACGTTGACGACGGGCGCGACCTCACGCGCGGAATTAATTTTGCCGGAGAAAATCGTGGCGCGACTTTCCGAGAACAGCGCGTTCTCGTTCAAAGGTCGGCGCAATTTAGATGTGCGCGAAGGCGCGATCTTATTGCAAACGCCGCGCGGTGCGCACGGCGCGCGACTCATCGCCGGCGACGTGGCGGTTGCGACAGCGGGCACGACCGTAGTGTTCGAGCATCACGCGACAACTTATAAGCTGATGGTGCTGCAAGGAACGGCGCGCTTGTATCGGCCGAAGCATCTGGGCGATTCGATGCTGGTCGAGCCCGGGCAAATGGTGATTGCCGATCCGAACGGCGAGCTGAGCGACGCGGTCGATTTCGACGACGCGCGTTTTGTGAAAACGTGCCGATTGCTCAGACAATTTGCGGCGTTGCCAAACGCGGCGGCGATTGCACGCGACGGCGAAGTGCAGGCGCGCGCAAAAAATAAGAAGCAGTTGATCGAAACCAACCTCGTAATTTTCGGCGCGGGCAACGCGGTGACCGTGACCGATTCGGGCAAGATCGACAATGTGCCGAACGCGTCCCCGACCACGCCGGCCACCGGCAACGCGGTGACGCAGACAATGGATTCGTTAGCCGCGGTGGACACGGCACGCACGGCGGCGACCTCACGATGAGACTCGAACGACATCTGTGGGTTTGTGCGGCGATGATCGCCGTGAGTACGATGTCGATCTTGCGCGCGGAGTCACTGCAATCGGCGCGGGTCACGCACATCATTCGCGAGGTGCAGTTGATGTCGGGCGCGGCGGTGCGGCCGGCCGCGGTGAGCGATGAAGTCCGCAGCAGTTCGGCGGTGCGCACGGGTGACGAAAGTCGCGCGGAGTTGACCTTTCGCGATCTGACCATCACGCGATTGGGCGCGAACACGATCTTCAGTTTCAACGAAGGCGCACGCGAGCTGACATTAAACCGCGGCGCGATTCTGGTTTCGATTCCGCGGAACAGTCCGGCGATAAAAGTTTCGACCGCGGCGGTGAGTGCCGGCATCACCGGCGGGACCGCGGCGATGAACGCGAATCCGGGGGCGCCGACGAAGTTGTTCGTGCTCGAAGGTCACGGCACGCTCTGCTCGAAGAAAACGGGCGAATGCCAGACGGCCGCCGGCGGCGAATTCGTGATGGCGATGCCGAACGGAGACATCACGACACCGGAAGAATTCAACGCGCAGGTTTTGTATGCGAGCTCGGCATTGGTTGCGGATTTCAGTGTGTTGCCGAATGCGGACCTGATTCAGGAAGTGATCGCGCGGCAACAAGGCGGCGGGCAATACACTGCGACCTGGCCGCCGATCCCGCCATATCAGTACATCGACATGTCGGATGTGATCGATCAGGCGTTTGCCGGATTGCTGCCGATAAACCTGGCAACGGTGCCGGCATTTAGCCTAACGACGGTGACGTTCAATGCGGCGGCAGGAAATTGGAGCAGCGCGGGGAACTGGAAGCCAACGGTCGTGCCGAACAATTCACCGGGGAAAAATTTTATCGCCATCCTATCCAGCGGAGCGGTGACCCAGGACATTGCCGCGGGCGTAAAGCTGCAACAATTTCGGATTAGCGGCGGCACGTTAGTCTTGAGCAATCCGATTACCCTAACGAATGGATTCCAATACAGCGGCGGCTCGATCGGCGCGACGAGTACGTTGTCGATCTTCGGCACGAGCACGCAAAGCGTGACGTTGATGCAGGACGGGCCAACGATCAATAACCACGGCGTCTACAACGTGACGTTCGACAACGCCGACGTGTTTATGGGCGCGGGCACGTTCAACAACTCGGGGACGTTCAACAAAACGATCGGGCCTAACGAGGACACGATTCTTACTCCGTTCAACAACAGCGGCACCGTCTCCGTGCTGAATGGCGGACTCGCGTTCGCCGGCGGCGGGACGAGCAAGGGCGGGGCGTTTACCGTCGCGTCCGGTATGTTCATCGATTTCAATCACGACTACGTTTTCACCGGCGGCACGCAGTTCATCGGCAGCGACGGCAACATCAACTTCAACCAAGGCACGAACATGATGTTGTCCGGCAGCATCACCAACGCCTCGTTCGTGAATGCGATCGGCACCGCCCAACCGGCTAATCTCATTTTGGCCGGCGATACGACGTGGAGCGGCGGAGGGA
>JBEEGX010000102.1:0-28650 GCA_041167105.1 Verrucomicrobiota bacterium | reverse complement strand
CGCGTGCTGAAAAGCTTCGTCGAGCTTGGTTATTTTTCGGAGCGGAATCCGAATTGGCAAAAGTGGATGTCGAGTCCGAATGCGGTGACGGCGGCGCTGCCGGCCTTCGCGCCCGACCGCGAGCTCGATCAATTCGATCGCTGCATTGCCTACTTGATCGACATCGAAGCGCGCGGTGAACGTTTCACATCGGAGTATCCGAATGTGCCGACGCACGATGTTCGCTTGGAAGATTTGAACAAGATCGACAATGTCGAAGCGTTGTTCGAGCGGCTCGGTGTAAAATCGACATCGGCGACCAAGAAACTCGTTGGCCAAATCGTGAACGAAAAGCAGCGGCGCAAATCTTCGGTGACGAATCCCACGACGCTCGAGGAATGTGAGCGCCGTCTCGGCGAATACATTGAAAAAGCGCGAGCGCGCGCAGTGAAACTTCCGGCGCATGTTGTTTGATCGACAATCGAAGCAGCAGAATAAAGTTGAGCGCGTGTTCATCTATCGACCGGACGATGTCGTGCTCGCTTCGTATCCGAAATCGGGCAGCAGTTGGGTGCGATTTATTTTGGCAAACCTGATCGCGCCGGAAAACGAGGCGGATTTTCTCGCGACGCAATTATTGGTGCCGGAAATTTCGCGCAACGCGATGAAGCATCACGCGGTCGATTTCGAGAAGCTGCCCTCGCCGCGCATCATGCGCACGCACGCGCTGCGATTTCCGGAATGTCCGCGCGCGATTTATTTGCTGCGCGACGGGCGCGACGTGATGGTGTCATTCTATTTTCATCACAAAAAATTTCACGCGTTCGCCGGTACGTTCCTCGATTTTTTGCGGAGCGATGTGCGGACTGCGGAATGGGACGAGCATGTCGCGTCGTGGCTCTTTGAGAATCCGCCGCGCGACGGCATTTGCGTCGTGCGTTACGAAGAACTTCTCACAGACACGTTCAGTGGGATAAAAATGATGATCGAATTCAGCGGATTGCAAAGCTCAGACGAGCAACTGCGACGCGCGATTGAAAGATCGACATTCGACAAGATGAAAGCGGCCGAAGAAAAAAGAGGTCTCGGTTATACGCAGACCGGTGACGCGACCATTGCATTCGTGCGCAAAGGCGGGAGCGGCAATTGGCGGGAGTATTTCGGCGACGCGGAGAAAAAGATTTTCAAAAAACGTTACGGCGAAGTGCTGATTAAAGCCGGTTACGAATCGTCGCCTAACTGGTGATGAATCGATTGTCGATCTTAGCGCAACACGCGCTGCCGAAGCCGGTCTTCGAATTGTTCACCGGCCACAAACGCGATGTCTTGTTTTTTTGGATCCCGAAGACGGCGGGGACGAGCGTTTACAATGTGATGCTGGAATACGGCTGCCCGCCGCGGCGTTGGCGCAAGCCGATGCGACCGTTCCGTAATCGCGGCTTCGTCACATTCGCGCACATCAACGTTGTCGATCTTGTAAAAGCCGGCGTGATCACGCGCAAATATTTCGCCAACGCGTTCAAGTTCGCATTCGTTAGGAATCCATTCGATCGCCTGGTCTCATTGTATTTTCATTATCAGCGGCTGAAATGGCCGGACGTGCCGGACGACATGACGTTCGAAAAATTTTGCGAAGCGGTCACGCAAACGCGCATCGATCCGGTCGGGCTCTACAACACGAAGGGACTGAATCGCTGCAATCCGCAGGTGGATTGGTTGTGCGATCGCAAGGGAAGGCTGCGCGTCGATTACGTCGGCCGGTTCGAGAATCTGGAACACGATTTCGCGAAAGTCTGCGCGCGCATCGGCATTCGCAAACCGGAAATGCCGCACAAGAACAAGACCGAGCACGCGCCGTATCGCGACTATTACAACGCGGAGACACGGCAGATGGTCGGCGATTTTTACCGGCGCGATCTGGAGATGTTCGGCTACGCGTTTTGAAAATCGTTCACATCAGCACGTACGATGTGAAAGGCGGCGCAGCGCGCTCGGCCTATCGACTTCATCAGGGCTTGTTAGGCCTCGGGCATGAATCGGCGATGGTGGTGCGGCAGAAATCGTCAGCGGACGCGCACGTGCACGAATGTGCGGACGCGCGTCCGGATTGGAGGGAATGGGAATTGGTGCAGGAAAAATGCATCGACGAAAATCGCACGCCGATTTCGAATACGTATTTTTCGCTGGGCGCGCCGGGTTGCGATGTCTCGGCGCATCCGGCGGTGCAAGCGGCGGACGTGATTCACTTGCATTGGGTGACGTGGTTCCAATCGCCGATGTCGATCTTGCGATTGTCGATCTTAGGAAAACCGATGGTGTGGACGTTGCACGACCAACGCGCGTTCACCGGCGGCTGTCATTTTTCAGCCGGCTGTGTGCGCTACGAAAATGAATGCGGCTCGTGTCCGCAATTGCAAAAGGATTGGTTCGATCTCACGCGCGCGACTGTGCTGGATGAGCGCGACGCGATGCCAATCTCGGCGGTCGTGTGTCCAAGTCACTGGCTGGCCGATTGCGCGAAGCGCAGTGCCGTTTTTCGCGCGGTCGACGTCAGCGTGATCCCGTACGGAATCGACACAAATATTTTTCGTCCGCAATCGAAGACGACGGCGCGCGATGCGATCGGGTTAAATCGCGATGCCTTTTGGTTTCTGTTCGGCGGCGATAACATGTCGATCAAACGCAAAGGTATCGACATTTTGGTCGAAGCGATTCGGATCGCGGACAAAACATTTCGCGCAGATGTCGAGAGCGGCCGCGTCCAGTTCGGAAGTTTCGGCGGCGGCAAAACCGAATTGCCGGTCGCGGTCAAACATTTCGGTCGAATTAAATCCGACGAGCAACTCGCGCAGGTTTGCGCGGCCGCGGACGTGCTATTGCTGCCATCGTTGGAAGACAATTTACCGAATGTGATGATTGAAGCGCTGTGTTGCGGCACGCCGGTCGTGGCATTCGCCATCGGCGGAATTCCGGACGCGGTGGAAGACGGCGTGACTGGACGGCTCGTTAGGCCGGGCGACGCGCGCGAATTCGCGCGAGCGATGATTGAACTAGCGCAAGATCGACAACTGAGCGCGAAGTTGAGCGAGAATTGTGGGCGCGCGCTGCCGGAGCGCTATTCGTTAGGTCGACAAGCTGAAGCGTATGTTGACGTCTATGAGCGGGCGTTAGCGACGTCGCTCCCCGCGACGGCGACCGGCGTTCCCGAGCGCAGAGTACGAGAGATTTTTCCTTCGCTTGTTCGCCTGGCGCAGAACCGCGGACGTGGTCGCATGGCGTGGCGTTTTCTGCGCTGGAAATGACGATGTCGATCTTGCGCTGAAGGTCGCGGGACGCGGCGCGGCCTATCGAATGTCGTTGACCGCGTGCGACGCGGTCTGACAATAATGAGGTTACGAGCGCCCGGATAAAATATTACGTTTCTCGCGTACGCCGGGGAAATGTTGCAGCGCTAGCGTGCATTATCGCGACTATCTTAACTGGCCTGAGCGCGTTTCTGCATTCGTCATCGGCGGCCGCGATTGCATGCGATGCGAATGCGCTCGTCACCGCGATTCAAAACGCGGTCAACGCCGGCGGGACGCAAGTTGTCGATCTTGCAACGTCGTGCACCTACACTTTAACGACGGTTAACAACGGCGCCGGTCTTGAGACGAACGGTCTTCCGCAGATCGGCAATGCGGTCAATCTCACGATCAACGGAAACAATTCGACGATCGCGCGCAGCAGCGCCGAACGCTTCCGCATTTTCCAAGTGTTAAGCGGCGCGACGTTAAAATTGAATGATGTGACGTTGAGTGGCGGTTTTACGCCCGATGGGTCGCCCGGAATACAAGATCCCGGTCAGCCTGGCGGCAACGGCGGCGCAATCTCAAACGCCGGCACGCTTCACCTCAAGGGTTGCACGATCAAAAACAATCAGACCGGCGCCGGCAACGTCAGCAGCACTCCCGGCAATCAAGGCGGCAGTGGCGGCAAAGGCGGCGGCGTTTACAACAATGGAACGTTGATGGTCGCGACCAGTCTCTTCGATTCAAACGTGACCGGCGCGGGCGGTGACGCCTACGGGAATCCCGGAAATGTCGGCAGCCAGGGTAGCGGCGGCGGCATTTACAATCAAAGCTCGGTCACGGCGGCCGATAGCACCTTCACGAATAATACCGGCGGCATCGGCGGCGGGATCGAGAATTTTGGCGCGAGCGCGAACGTGAGCAGATGCACGTTCAACAACAATACTGCGGAAAAAGGCGGCGGCGTTTCGAACTATTTTGCCGGTGGCTTCACCCTGACCAACTGCACTTTCAAAAACAACTTAGCGGACGATGAAGGCGGCGGCATTTGGAGCGACGGAAGCATCACCGTTAACTTTTGTACGATCGACGCCAATACCGCGCCGAATGGCGAGGGCGGCGGCGTCTACATGGAATCGGGCACGTTCACGATCAAGAACAGCATCGTGACGGCTGACGGTGCAGGAGGTGGAAGTTGCGGAGTCGACGTGGTGCCGACGGCCATTACCGACGGCGGATACAACATCGACGATGGCGCGACCTGCGGCTTTAGCGCGGCGAATAATTCTCAACCGGACACCGATCCGAAATTGGATCCGAACGGTCTGCAGGATAACGGCGGGCCGACTAAAACGATTGCGTTGCAAGGCGACAGTCCGGCCATCGATAAGATCGACAATGGCGTCAACGGTTGCGGCACGACTGTGACGAGCGATCAACGCGGCGTTGATCGTCCGCAAAACAATCAGTGCGATATCGGCGCCTATGAAACTTTACCGTGCGTTACTCCCCCCGCGAGCTTGATCGATTGGTGGCCGGGCGACGGGAACGCGTTTGATATCAAAGGCGGCCATCACGGCACGTTGAAAAATGGCGCGACCGCGACGGCAGTGGGCGAAGTCGGACAGGCGTTCGGCCTCGATGGAAGCAACGATTACGTCGACGTAGGAGATGTCGATCTTCCGGGCACGTTCACGATGGATGCGTGGCTTTATCCGACCAATTCGGGCAGCGGTCCCTTCATTATTACCAAGGACGTGAGCGGTGATCGTAGTTATCAGCTCGGATTCTTCGGCGGGGGCGAACTGATTGCCGTGGTCAATAACAGCGCGGACGAGGTCACGGTTTACAAAACTTCCGGCGCAAACATCGTCGATAACGCCTGGCAGCACGTCGCGGTGACATACAATGGCGACGCCGCCTCCACTCAGCGATTCAAATTTTATGTTAATGGCGTGAACGTCGCGGCTGCCGTGTTCAACGGCTTTGATGCCGGGGGCGCGCCGAAAGATTCCGCGGTGTCGACCAAGTTTGGAGTTTGGGGCGACGGAACAAGCGGCCCGTACAAAGGGCGCATCGACGAAGTTGAATTTTTCAACGCGGTGCTAACTGGACCGCAAATCCGCGCGATTTACGACACTGGCACGATCGGAAAATGCAAGACACCCACCTGCGTCGAACCGCCGTCCGGCATGGTGAGCTGGTGGCCGGCGGAAGGCGACGCCAATGACATTCAAGATGGTAATGACGGGACCTTCAACGGCACGGCTGCTTACTCAACTGGAGAAGTAGGACGCGCTTTTGATTTCGACGGCTCCAGCTATGTCGAAGTCCCAAACAGTCTCTCGCTCAATCCATCCGCAGTGACGGTCGATGCATGGATTTACCCGCGGACGGTCGACGGAAACCACAACGTCGTCTTCAAAGGCAATCACGAATATCTGATGCAGATCCGCAATGGCACCGTGCTCTTCGGATCGAGGGGTAGCTGCGGCGATTTCTCATGTTACAACGAGCTACAAAGCAGTTTGACCGTTCCTGCGAACGAGTGGACGCATGTGACGATCACACATGACGGCGCGACCAAGCGCATCTATGTCAACGGCGTTGTCGACCCGAACACACTCGCTCAAAGTGGTCTCTACACCGGTGATACAAACACGCTCAAGATCGGCACCCACTTCTCCGTCTCGGAATTCTTCGATGGGCTCATCGACGAAGTAGAAGTTTTCTCGCGCGCTCTCAGCGATAACGAAGTAGCCGGTGTCGTCGCCGCCGGCGCCGCCGGTAAATGTCGATCTTGCGCGACCGCGCCAGACGGCATGACGAATTGGTGGCCCGGCAACGGCGACGCGGATGACGTTCAAGGTAATCATCCGGGCACGTTGAAAAATGGCGCCACCTTCGCTGCGGGCCAAGTCGCGCAGGGATTTAGTTTGGATGGGACGAATGATTATGTCGATGTTGGCGATGTCGATCTTCCGGACATGTTCACGATCGACGCGTGGATTAATCCAACAGATGTCTCGAACTACCCGATGATCATCGCGAAGGATGACAACGGCAGCGCGCGCAGCTATTTCATCAACATCGACAATGGCGGAACGCTGACCGCGTCGGTGCAAAATACGAGCGCCGACTTCACGCAATATCGAACGAACGCGTCGGTGATTACGATAGACAGTTGGCAACACGTCGCCGTCACCTACGAGGGTCGTGCTGGCACCGGCGAAAGATTCAAGTTTTACGTAAACGGAACTGACAGACCCGCCTCAGCACTGTGCTGCGATAACGGCGGTGCTCCCGCGAATAACTCGCTTTCGGCGAAGATCGGCATTTCCGGCGACGGCACCGGCAATCCATTCGCCGGAGTTATCGACGAAGTGGAAATCTTTGGCCGCGTTCTGACGCAGCGCGAAGTGCAAACAATCTTCGACGCCGGCAGCGCAGGCAAATGTCTGCCGCAAACGACCCCGACCCCAACCCCAACCCCGACGCCGACGCCGACGCCGACACCGACACCAACGCCAACCCCCTCACCGACGGTCACGCCGACCCAACATCCAGGCGAAGTCGAAGGCGGCGGCACCATCGCAGTGAACGGCGGCGAGGCCAGCCTCCACATCAACGTGGCGAATCAACGCGGCAAAGTGAAAGGCACCTTCTCCTACAACGATCCGCATTCGCCGTTTACGTTCACCACGCGCAAGTTCAATTCGTTAGTCATTAGTGGGAATCAGGCGCGATTCACCGGCATCATTAAAAAAGGCAAACACAACCGCATCCGCTTCACCGTCGATGTGACCGATAATGGCGAGCCGGGAAGGTTGGATACGTTCTCGCTCGATGCGAGCAATGGTTATTCCGCTGGTGGTAACCTAACGAGCGGTAATCTTCGCGTTCAGTAGCGAAGCCTTTCCGCGCGTCACACCCGATCGCCCGAATGTTTATGTCGATCTTTGAAAGTCAGCTCGGCGATTCCCGATTTGTCCAGCTCGCCCAGACCTTCCGCGATCATCCGGTCGTATTGTTCCTTCGTTGCGCGCGCGAGCGGAAGGTCGAGACCAACATCGCGCGCCAGTTGCAACGCGATGCCGCTGTCTTTCGCCGCGTGCGCTGCGGAAAAGAAACAACTGTGCTCACGATTTTGCATGTCTTCACCGTCCGTCTCGAGCACGCGCGAATTCGCGCCGGTTTGCGCAAAAACTTCGCGTAACATTCTTAAGTCGAGCCCGAGCGCGGCGCCGAGTCCGAGTCCTTCCGCCAGTCCCGCCGTATTGATGTTCATCACCATGTTCACCAGCGCTTTCACTTTCGCGGCCTCGCCCGCGTCGCCGACGTAGCGAATGATCGCGCCGAGTTCTTTCAGGATCGGCTCGGCGCGCTCGAACGCGCTTTCGGTTCCGCCACACATCAAATACAACGAGCCTTCGCGCGCCTGTGTGATGCTCGACGCCATGCAAGCCTCGAGCGTTTGCGCGCCGGCCGCGCGCGCGAGCCGCTCAAGATCGACATGTACCTGCGGCGAGATCGTCGCGCAGTTGATGAACAACTTCTCGCGCGCGTTCTTCAGCAAGTTGTCGCCCGGCGCCGTAAAAATTTCCCGCATCGCGCGGTCGTCACTCACCACCGTAATGATCACGTCCGATTCCGCGGTCACATCCGATAGATCCTGGCACGCCGCGCAACCAAGCTCGCCCGCGAGATCCGTGGCGACCTTGCGGTTCGAATCGTAAACCGCCGTCACATGCGATTGTCGATCTTTCAATCGACGCGCCATGTTCGCGCCCATTCGGCCCACACCGACGAACCCGACGTTCATGCAGTCTGGCCGGCGAAAAATGGATTGTGCTGCTTCTCTTCGCCGACCGTAGTCATCGGCCCATGACCCGGACAGATGATTGTGTCGTCGGGCAATGTCAGAATCTTTTCGAGATTATTTCGCACGGCATCGCGATACGAAACGCTGCCGCCGCCCATCGAGCCGGCGAAAATCGAATCGCCGACCATCGCAACTTTCCGCGCGAGGCCGTTGACCACGTAGGTCATTCCGCCGTGCGAATGTCCCCACGTCAGTCGCGTGTCGATGTCGATCTTGCCCAACGAAAAATGTTTTCCTTCATCGATCGGCTCGGCCTCCGGAATTTTCTCGCGCTCCGGAATAAAAGCCGGCGCGCTTGTTTTTTCTTTCAGCTCACCGAGCGCCGCGATGTGATCGACGTGCGCATGTGTGAGCAAAATCAATTTGATAGCGAGATTTTCCTTGGTCGCACGTTTCAACATCGCAGTGCAATCCGCGCCAGTATCGAATGCCGCGGCGTGTTTCGTCGCCGGGTCCCACACCAGATACGAGTTCACCGCCACGTCGCCGTAACGCGTGGTGAATTGCGCGAGACCGTCGATGTTGTCGACCGGTTTTGGCCGCCAGGCTCCGTGCGCCAGCTCGCACAACGCCCGGCCGGCGAGCCCGAGCACCGGCGCGATGCGCAAGACCGTGAGCTCATCGAATTCGCCCTCGCGTAATTTGCGCACCGTTTGTGAATTCACCCGCGCCTTCTCCGCCAGCTGTGTGTCGGATAATCCGAGGCCGCGTTGCGCCTTGCCGATGATGTCGGCGAGATTGTCTTCGAGCGGAATCATGTTCGTTAGGCCGGCGCAAGATCGACATGGAGATCTCGCATGGCTTCGCGGACGAGGTTCTCAAATCCGGCCGCAACTTCAATCACGGAAATCGCCCGCCCCAGCTCGCGCTCCATCGAGGTCATGGCAACATTCGCGATGCCGCACGGCACGATGCGGTCAAAGGGCGACAGATCGCCGCAAACATTCAGTGCAAATCCATGCATCGTGATCCAGTGACGCACGCCCACGCCGATCGATGCGATCTTGCGCGCATTGTCGATCCACACGCCCGTGAGTCCATCGCGTGGCGCGGCGTTGATTCCGAAATGCGCCAGCAAATCGATCAACGTCTGTTCGAGCCAGCGCAGATATTTGTGCAGGTCCTGGCCGCATCGGCGAAGATCGACAATCGGGTAGCCGATCAATTGTCCGGGGCCGTGATAGGTCGCCTGTCCGCCGCGATTGATCGTGAACAGCGGATGCGGCAGATCGATTGCGCCTAACAAACTCGATTTGTCCGGCGTGCGGCCGATGGTGTAAACCGGCTCGTGTTCGAGCAAAAGTAATTCGTCTGGCGCGGAAGGATCGTGATGTTTCGCGGCGACGATTTTTTCCTGCAACGCCAGCGCGTCCGCGAAATCCATCCGCCCCAGCCAGCGCACCGCAAGATCGACATCGCGCGCAGGGTAGGGTCGGCGCGCTGCGCCGACCGGACGCCGCAGCGCGGCGTCCCTACCATCAGAATGGTCTTTCATATTTGTTTTGCGCCGGGAATTCCCATGCGCGCGACCTCTTGTGCACGCACATGCGTGAGACTGATGGCGAGAGCATCCGCCGCATCCGGGTCCGGCGTTTCGGTCAACCCAAGAAGCGCTCTCACCATGAACGCGACCTGATTTTTCCCCGCGCCGCCGCGCCCAACGGTCGCCTGTTTGATGCGCGTCGGCGCGTATTCAAAAATCGGGAGCCCGCTTTCCGCGGCGGCGAGAATGGCCGCGCCGCGCGCCGCGCCTAACAAGATCGCGGTCTTATAACTCTGCACGTAAATGACCGACTCGAGCGCGCACGAGTCCGGTTCGTGTTCGCGAATCAACTCTGCGAGTCGATCGCGAATCGCGACCAGACACGAAGAGGAGCGCAGCGAGCTAGGATTATGAATCGTTCCGAAATACAACGCGCGCGGTTTGCCATTCGCAAGATCGACAATCGCTACGCCCGTGTTGCGGAGCGAAGCATCGATGCCGAGCACGCGCATGTCAGTGCGCCCTCATACCGAGTGCAAGAAAAACGCAACCGATCACGCCGAAAACCAAACTCACGCCCCAGAACGCGCGCCGTCTCGTTAGGGCGGATACCGCCGCGATCGCGATCGCAATCTGAAACATGGTCACGCCGCGCGCGAATGTTTCATGTCGATGAAAATTTTCCTTCGCTTCAGCTTGTTTACGTCCGGCCTCGCTTTTGATTTCCTCTTTTTCTTTTTCGTAACGCTCGAGCTTGGCGCGATCGGATTCGTCGGGCGAAGTCTTCGCTTCCAGCACGGAGGCTTTAATGCTTTTTGCCTGATAATAGTTCCATTGATCGGATGCTTCGATCTGGCTCATCATCGCTTCGTTCGCGTGTTTGCCTGAAAGCAGACCGGTGATGGCGGCGAAGACTGCGAGAATGGCGGTGCTGAGCGCGACCCACGAAATCCACGATTCACCGCTGTGTTCGGCATGATGATGCACCTGCTCGTGCAAATGCTCCAACGGCACTTCCGCTTCTTCCACCGGCTCAGTCTAAGATCGACATCTACTCCTTCAAGGTCGATCTCATCCGCCGCGCGGCGATTGCCGTTCAGGCCTCGAATGTTTCCTCGCGTTTGTCGATCCAGTTTTTCGCCTGGTCGTAATTTGGAAATACCGAAATGTCGCGCGAGTACCGCCGCGAGCGCGCGACGAAATCTAACACGCTCGTCATGACCGCCGGCTTGCTGCAGACGACCGCGTGTCGCGCATTGGCGTCGATGATCGGATCGGCCGCCCATTGATTCAGCACGTCATCGGAAATATCGACCACGGTGACCTTGGTAAGGTCGCAGATGCGGGAGAACTTCGGGCTGAAATCCGGATCAGTTTCGAAACGCTCCTGCAGCGCCGCGAGATCGTCATCCGACAATTCGCCCGAACAACGCGTGGTAACCAGGCGCTGCGGCTTGTCGATGTTCACCTGTATAGGCATCGTGCAGTCCGTTGTCCTACCTTCGCTCGCCAGACATTATTTGGATGTAGGCGACGTGAAATCAAGAGCTTAACGACGTGCTCGCGCCTCGACAAGCAGCCAGCATCGGCCAATGATTCTTGCGCATGATCGAGCTGGAAAGCGATGACGCGCGCAATTTGTTCATCATTCGCTATCACGATCATGTGAGTGCGGATGAAACGGCGCAATGGGTCGATCGGACTCGCGCCGGCATCGAGCGCATGCGGCCCGGCTTTGGTTTGCTCGCCGACCTAACGGACCTGACGCTGATGGATGTCGATTGCGCGCCGTTCATCGAAGCGACGATGGATTGGGCGAACCAACATGGCATCGCCGCGGTCGTGCGCGTGATTCCCGATCCGACGCGCGACATCGGTCTGCAAATCATGTCGCTCTTTCATTATGGTCACAATGTGAAGATCGCGACGTGCGAAACGGTCGAGGAAGCGATGAAGATTTTATTCGACTGAGATGAAGCTCCCAATGCGATTGATTCGCTCGCTCCCGCTCACTCACCCTGGCGGGCTGCGCGTCTACCTCGCTCGGCTCCGGCCGGCGATGTTGTCGATCTTAGTAATATCGCTCGCGTCACTCGCGGCCCTCGGCGATCCCGCGCCGACATTCGACGCGAAGACGGCCGAGCGTTTCGCAAATCTCGCGCTCGCCTGTGTTGAAAAGGAATATCCGAACAAGATCAGTCACGTGCTCAACAGCGATGTGGATGTGGCGCCGCCACGCAAACTCACGCCCGCGTTCTACGGCTGCTACGACTGGCATTCGTCGGTGCACGGGCATTGGTTGCTCGTTAGGCTCGTGCGCACTTTTCCGGATGCGCCCTTCGTCGCGCGTGCACGTGAGGCGTTGCGCAAAAGCCTTACCGCCGAAAACGTGAAACAGGAAGCGGCCTATCTGCGCGGAACGGGCCGCGCGAGTTTTGAGCGTCCGTACGGCTTGAGCTGGCTGCTGCAACTTTGCGCCGAGTTGCGTGAATGGGATGATCCACAAGCGCGAGAAATGTCGGCGAATTTAAAACCGCTCGAGCAAGCCGCGGTCGAACGTTTGAAAACCTGGCTGCCGAAACTTTCGCATCCGGTGCGAATCGGCGAGCACGACCAAACCGCGTTTGGATTGGCGTTAATGCTCGATTACGCGCGCGCGGTGCATGACGACGCGTTCGCGAAACTGGCAACCGATTCCGCGAGAAAATTTTTTCTCGCGGATAAAACTTGTCCCCTCGCCTACGAACCCTCGGGTGAAGATTTCCTTTCGCCGTCTCTGGGAGAGGCGGATGTGATGCGACGCGTGCTTGGGCCGAATGAGTTTGCGAAATGGCTGCGCGAGTTTATGCCGCAAATTCCGACGAATGGAAATGCTGACTGGCTGCGACCGGTGGTCTCGCCCGATCCGAGCGATCCCAAGCTCGCGCATCTTGATGGATTAAACTTGAGCCGGTCGTGGATGCTCGAAGGAATTCTCTCCGCGTTGCCTAACGACGACCCGCGGCGCGCGTCATTGCAAGCGACAGTAGAGGCGCATCGTCACGCCGGACTCGCCGCGGTCACGGGCGCACATTATGAAGGCGGCCACTGGCTCGGCAGTTTTGCTGTTTACCTCACGACGCGCCGCGGAATTTCCTCCGGCAAGATCGACAATCGCTAAGATCGACAATTGCATTGTGGCGATGGTGCGATTCTGGCTCTACCATCCGCCTGACTCGTAAGACGACTAACCGTCTGATGAACGATTGGCGCTTCTCCATTAGCTTTCGTTTTGTCTGCGCGCTCGCGCTGGCGTTTTCGTTTTTAATCGAGAAGGCATCGGCGCAGGAAGCGTTGGCGGAAGGACCCAGCGGCACGTCGCCGACGGAGCTAAAAAAATTATCGCTGGAAGAGTTAGTTGATCTGCAAGTGACCTCGGCGTCGCGTCGGCCGGAAAATCTTTGGCAAACCTCGAGCGCGGTGGACGTGATCACGAGTGAAGACATCGAGCGCGCGGGCGTGACAAACATTCCTGATGCGTTGCGGCTGGGGACGGAGCTGGAGGTGGCGCAACTCGATGGACACACGTGGGCGATCTCGACGCGCGGTTTCAATACGACCGTGGCGAATAAGATGCAGGTCTTGATGGACGGCCGCAGTCTCTACACGCCGCTTTTCTCCGGCGTGTTCTGGGATGTGCAGCAAACATTTTTGCCGGACCTGGAGCAAATCGAAGTGATTCGCGGACCGGGCGCGACGTTGTGGGGCGCAAACGCGATTAACGGTGTAATTAATATTCGCACGAAAAGCGCGGACGAAACGCAAGGCTTCCTCGCTTATGGCGGCGGCGGATTCGAGAACGAAGGGTTCGGGGGAATTCGTTATGGCGGCAAGATCGACAACAACACTTTCTATCGCGTCTATGTCATGAACGAAAACGGCGACGGTTTGCCGATCGAGGGAGTGGGCGGGCAAGAAGACGACCGGCGTATGACGCAAGGTGGATTTCGAATCGATTCAAAAGACCACGCGAATAATACCTTCACTTTCCAGGGCGATTTCTATACGGGCAATCTCGATCAGTTAGGCATGACCGATATCGATGTCGACGGACAGAACGCGATCGGCCGCTGGACGCACGAATGGGACAAAGAGACTTCATTCATGGCGCAGGCCTACTACGATCGCACGCACCGTTTCGTTCCGGGGATTTTCGAAGAGGAACGCAACACCTTCGACATCGAAGTGCAGCATCAATTTCGCTACGGCGAGCACTACATCGTTTACGGCGGCAACTATCGTTTATCGCACGACGACATCGGCAATCTCGGACCGGGCCTGGCCTTTATTCCGAGCAACGACACGCAGCATCTGCTCAGCGCTTACATTCAGGACGAATGGCACATCGTGCCCGATAAATTTTTCCTGACCGCGGGTTCGAAGTTCGAATACAACACTTTTAGCGGATTCGAAGTGCAACCGACGGCGCGTGTCACCTGGTTGCCGGCGGAAAACCAAACGGTGTGGGGCGCAATCTCTCGCGCGGTACGCACGCCCTCGCGCATCGACCAAAATCTGGTCGCGCCGAATCCCGCATTCGGACCGCCATTGTTGGTGCCCAATCCGGATTTTGAATCTGAGACATTAATCGCCTACGAGCTCGGTTACCGGATCAAACCGACAAACACTCTCGCGATCGACATCGCGGGTTATTTTAACGATTACGACAATCTGCGCAGCGTGGAACCGTTGCCTAACGGCACCTTCATCATCCAGAACAAAGTGGTCGGCCAATCCTACGGCGCCAGCATCTCGGCGAAAGTGCGCGCGACCGACTGGTGGCGGATCGACGGCAGCGTTTCGCTCCTTCAGGTCGACATCGATCGCGCCGCCGGCGGGCACGACGTGAACAACGGCGCGGGCGAAGCGAACGATCCCAATTGCATGTTCATGCTTCATTCGGCCATGGATCTGCCGTGGCATCTGCAATTCGATTCGTTCCTCCGATTCGTTAACGATTTGCCGAACCCGAACACGCCCTCCTACCTCACAGCCGACGCGCGTCTCGCCTGGTCGCCGCGCAAAAATTACACGTTCGCAATCGTCGGCCGCAATTTATTCGACAATGCGCATCCGGAATTTCGCACGACCACCCTGTCGCGCGAAGTCGAGCGCAGCGTCTTCGCGATTTTCGAATGGCGTTACTAGAACGAAAGTTGATCAGCGCGGTAGCAGCGATGACGCTGTTCACTGGGACGTTGCAGCCGGCGCCGCCGGTCGCGCCGCCGAATGAGTACGCGCTCAAATCGGTTTTCCTTTACAACTTTTGTCACTTCATCGAATGGCCGGAATCGGCCTTCAATTCGCCTAACGAACCGCTCATCATCGGGATTGTCGGCGAAGATCCCTTCGGCCCGCTCCTGAAGGAAGCGGTCGAAGGCGAGACTTACCACAATCGACCGATCGTTATCGAGCATTACCGCGGCCCGCGAGACATTAAGCATTGCCATCTCCTTTTCATCGGCCGCGGCGAAGCTGCCCGGCTCGACGCCATCCTCGAAGCCGTCGGTTCGCAAAGCGTCGTCACCGTCGGTGAGACGCAGGATTTTCTCGATCGCGGCGGAATGATTGCATTGCCGGCGGATCGAAACCGCGTGCGGCTGCGGGTCAAACCATCCGCCATGCGCGCGGCCAAGGTCAACGTCAGCTCCAAACTGCTTCGCGTCGCCGACGTCGATTCATAACATGTCGATCTTTCTGCGCGACACGCCGATCAAGCGCAAGCTGATGGCGGTTATTCTTTTGGCCAGCGGCTTTGCCTTGTTCCTCATGGGCAGCGCGCTCATTACTTATGAATTGATCACCTTTCGCCGCTCGCTCGCGGTCAACATGGGCGTGCTCGCCGAAATCATCGGGTCGAACAGCACCGCCGCGCTCGCTTTCCGTGATGCCAAAAGCGCAAATGAAATCCTGAGCGCGCTCTCAGCCGAACATCAGATCACGGCCGCTGCCCTTTATGACGATAAGGACGAACTTTTCGCCCGTTTTCCGGAGAACGAGCCGCTAAGCAGTTTTGCCCAAAAACCAGGCCGCGGTCACCGCTTTACCGGTTCGCACTTGGAAATGTTTCGCCCGATCACGATCGAAGGCTCGCGGATCGGAATGATTTATCTGCAAGCGGACCTCGGCGTGATGTATTCGCGTTTTGGCGTCTACGGCCTGCTCCTTCTCGTCGTCACGGCCTGCGCTTTCATCGGCGCGCTTAGCCTAACGACCACGCTGCAAAAACGAATTACTCAACCCATCCTCGAACTAGCCAAAGTCGCGACCGCGGTCTCCGAACGGCAGGATTATTCCGTCCGCGGCACGCGCCACGGTTCGGACGAGATCGGCCACCTGACCGAAGCGTTCAATCAAATGCTGACGCGAATCGGCGAAAGCAACACCGCATTGATCGCGAGCGAGGAGCGTTTGCGTCTCGCGCTCGACAACGCCGAAGCCGCGAACCAAGCGAAGGACAATTTTCTCGCCGTGCTTAGCCACGAATTGCGCACACCTCTCACACCCGTGCTCGCGGCCGTCGCCACCTTGGAAGACGACCCGCGCATGCCGCCGAATTCCCTCGAGGAATTGGAAATGATCCGCCGCAACATCGAAGTCGAAGCGCGGCTCATCGACGATCTGCTCGATGTCACCGGCATCGCGCGTGGTAAGCTCGCGTTAAAAAAACAGATCGTTGATGTGCGCGCCTTGCTCGAGCACGCCATGCAAAATTACTGCGCCACTGCCGCCGCGCGCAAAGATCTGCAGGTGTCGATCGACATGAAGGCGACCAACGCATACGTCCTCGCGGACAGCTCGCGCATGACGCAGGTTTTTTGGAACCTTCTGCAAAACGCCTGCAAGTTCACTCCGGAGGGCGGCAAGATCGACATCTCCCTTCACAACGAATCTTGCGCGCTTATCATCGAGATCAGCGACACCGGCATTGGCATCAGCCCCGAAAACATGCCGCGCATTTTTAACGCTTTCGAACAAGGCGAACGCACGCGCACCCGCGTCTTCGGCGGACTTGGCCTCGGCCTGGCCATCAGTCGCGCCATTGTCGAACTTCATGGCGGAACGATTCTCGCCGAAAGTGAAGGCAGGGATAAAGGGACGCGATTGCGTATTTGCCTGCCCACGGTCGAAGGCGCCACCGCACGCGAGACGAAAAAAACCGCGCCCGCCTCTGCCGCGGAATCCGGCCGGCACCAACTGCACATTCTCCTGGTCGAAGATCATGCCGACACGGCGCATCAATTGACCCGCTTACTGCAACGCGCCGGTCATGAAGTGACCTGGGCCGGCAGCGTGCGCGAAGCGCGTGACTTAATCGCGCATCGAAATGCCCCATTGCATTTCGATATTTTAATCAGCGATCTCGGCCTGCCCGATGGCACCGGTCACGACGTCATGCGCGACCTTGCCGCGACGCATTCCATTCCCGGCATCGCGCTCAGCGGCTACGGAATGACCGACGACATTCGTGACAGCATCGCCGCCGGATTTTCGCGCCACATTACCAAGCCGGTTGATTGGCACGAGCTGAATGTCGCCATTCAAACCATCGCGGCCGGCGAACCTTCGTAACCCTTTACGGATACCACGCGTTCGATCGCCAGAACGATTGCAGCGCCGCGTTGTTGCCGTTGAAAATATTGCGCTCGGCTTTGCGAATGTTCGCGATGCTTTTCGGATACATGCTGCGCGGGCGTAGATCGCATTTGCCGTCGCCGGTGTATTGCCACATGACCCAGCGGTCCCATGGCGCAGTATTGCGCGGCTGGAAGTGATAATTCGCAATCCACAGCCAGCAATTCGCCAGCGTCCGGCGCTGCGCTTCGGTCGCGCTGCCGCCGTAAAGCATCTGCCGCAGCCGATATTCGCTGCAATACAATCCCGGATATTTTCCAGTGCGATCCTTGATTCGATTCACGAACGCGACCGCCTGCCCCACACTCATGGTGCCGCCGGGATAATGCCCGTTCTTTTCGAAATCGAGTACGAGCAACACACCAGCGCGGCGATTTTCGCTTTCCGGAAATTCGTGTAACGCCGGACGCGCGGCGGCGACCACGGCCAACAAATGGTCTGCTTGCCGCACCGGATCGGTCGCATCGCCGAAATGATATGCGCCCCAAAGTAATCCGGCCCTGAGCGCCGCGTCCTGTCGCTCGTGGTAGCGGTTGTCCGTCGCGTAACGAGGGAACGTTGCTTCGTGAATGACGCCGGCGATGCCTTCGCTTTTCATCGCCACAAAATCCGGTCGCATCAGATCGTAATGCGACATGTTCACCACGCTGTTTGAACCGAACGCGCAAACCGGCAATGCCATCACAAGCAGCGCGCGCAAGATCGACATCTTCATTCGCGGAAATTGCGCAACGAACCCGCGCTGACAAGCGCGCACTTCACGGCTTCTTCGCCGGCAATGCTTTGCTGCTTTTGATGATCTCTTCTTCCGACGTCAGCTTTGGCGCTTTGCCGCTGAAAATTAATCGATTCGGTTTTTCGCTCAGCGCGTCGACCAGCGCCTTCGCGTGCGTCGTAATGACTTTGAGATTCAACAATGTCACGTGCAGTTCTTTCAACTCCTCTTG
The DNA here is from genome assembly GCA_041167105.1 of Verrucomicrobiota bacterium. GTDB lineage: Bacteria > Verrucomicrobiota > Verrucomicrobiia > Chthoniobacterales > UBA10450 > JAJPGZ01. Next base: position 10,395 of record JBEEGX010000102.1, on the reverse strand, counting down.
CAATTTTGTGTCGGTGTTGCCGAGAAACGTGTTCGCGGTCGCTTCCACATTCGTTAGGCCTTGCACCGCAGGTTGAATCTGGTCGATGTCGATCTTGAGCGAATCGAGCAACGGCGAAATCTTCGGCATGAAATCGGCGAGGTTGCCTTTCAAGTCGGTGAAGGTGCCGTTGAGCGTGTCGATCAATTTGTTCGCGTTATCGACCAACGGTCCTGCCGCCGCCGTAATTTCCTCAATGCCGTAAGCGGGATGCCCTTCGATTGCCGAATTGTTCGCCAGCGTTTTGCCGCCGGGCGTGCCGGCCGATAGCGCGACGAACTTCGGCGCGAGCAATGTGTCCGCGCTCAATGTCGCCGCGACGTCGTTAGGCAACGGCGGAATATCTTCATCGAGCTCCACGGTCACGACCACCGCATCACGTTTGTTTGTCGATCTTGCGCGTTCGTTCGCGGTCAGGTGCCGCATCGCGATGACACGTCCGGCCGGCGCGCCGGCGTAGCGCACTTCCGAGTGCACTTTGATCCCGGTCACGTCTGCATATTTGATCTGCAAAGTGCGAGTCGGTTTCTTTAATCGATAACCGGATAGCGCGAACGTCAGCGCCGCAAGCAGCACGATGCTGCAAGCGATGACCGACAACGCCACGAAGTAATCGGAGAGATTTTTCTTCATCCGTGCTTGTGATGGAAGCGGTGACGTGCGCCAAGAAATGGCCGCGGCTTCACGTGTTGATGATGCTCATGTTCGTCTTGCGAAAGATTCAAGGGAATCGGCCCGTCGGCTTCGCCATTAATGAACTGCTGCACTTCAGGATTCGGGCTGGTGCGAATTTCATCCGGCGTCCCTTGCGCCACGATCGAGCCGTGACCGAGCATGATCATGCGCGTGGCGATGCGAAACGCGCTCGTCATGTCGTGCGTCACCACGACTGCGGTCATGTGCGCGCCGTGCGTCAGCTTCAAGGTGAGTTGATCGACAACTGCGGTCATAATCGGATCAAGCCCGGATGTGGGCTCGTCGCTGAAAAGCAATTCCGGATCGAGCGCGAGCGCGCGCGCAAGACCGACGCGCTTCTTCATTCCGCCGCTGATCTCGGCCGGCTTCAAATTTTCGAATCCGCTCAATCCAACCATTTTCAATTTCTGCTCCACGATTTCGTCGATCTCTTCCGGCGTTTTCCGCGTGTGTTGCGACAAAGGCAGCGCCACGTTTTCGCCCACGGTAAGTGAAGCGAGCAACGCGCCCGATTGAAAGAGCATTCCGAAACGCTTCCGCACGTTTCCAATTTCGCGTTCGTTCATCGTCGAGATTTCCTCGCCGAAAATTTTTACGGAACCCGAAGTCGGCTTCATCGAGCCAATGATGTGACGTAGCAGCGTGCTCTTTCCGCAACCGCTCCCGCCCATAATGACGAGCGTCTCGCCGCGGTGGATGTTGAGCGAAATGTTATTGATGACAGCGCGATTGCCGAACTTCCGCACAAGATCGACAACTTCGATGACTGGTTCGCCGTTCATGCTGCGAAAAAGAATACTCCGGTAAGAATCGCGTTCGTCACCAGCATCGCGAGCAACGCCTGCACGACCGACGAAGTCGTCGATTGGCCAACTCCTTCCGCGCCGCCTTCGACATGCAATCCGGCGTTGCACGCGATCGTGATGATGATCCACGCGAACACGCCACTCTTGATCATCCCCGAATACAAATCCCACGCGTCGGCGCTTTGCAGCGCGCGCATAATGAAACCGGCAGTGTTGAAATTGAGCGCGAATCGACAGACGGCCCAACCGCCGAGCACGCCGATGTAATTTCCGAAAATCGTTAGGGCCGGGAGCATGATGAGCATCGCGATGAATCGCGGCACGACCAGATATTGCACCGGATTAATCGCCATCACTTCGAGCGCTTCGATTTCTTCCGACACTTTCATCGTGCCAAGCTCGGCCGCGACCGCGGACCCGCTGCGACCGATGACGATGACGGCGATCAAGACCGGCCCCATCTCGCGCAAGATCGACAACATCACCAAATCGGGCACGTAGATTTCGGCGCCGAGTTGTTGCAACGAATGCGCTGCTTGCATGGCGAGCGTCACCCCGATGCTGAACGCAGTCAGCGCGACCATCGGAGCGGCGCGCACGCCGATGAAAACCATTTGCCGAAAAATCGCGCCGATCTTGAAAAACTCTCCGCGAAATGGCGCGACGAAGAGCCAGTAGAGCAAGTCGAGATTAAGCCGGAGATAATTTTTCAAAATGCGCCAGTCACTCGTTTAACAGAGCGCGCGCATCTCGGGCAAACTTGAAACCAGCCAGCGGCTCCGCAAGATCGACATCTTTATTTAGCAATAGCACCTGAAAAGCGCGGCCGAGCATTTCCGGATGCAATAACGTTTGCAACGCGCGCGGCGAATCCGGCACGACTAAATCGGAAATAATTCCAGTGAGGAAATGATGTTGATCGGTGAACCCGGCGACGCGCAATCCCTTCGCTTCCGCGTGCTCCGCGATATCAGTCCAGTTGATATGCGCGGTAATGTCCGCGTCGCCGATCTGCTCAAACACCGAATCGAGATGTCGATGTTCCGCGCGTGCTTGCACCACTTCACGGAATTCGTCGCGAGCAAATCCGTAGTCGATGATGAGCACAAATCCGCGCTGCAAATTCGCGGCGATATTGTCGATCCAATCGAGCTGCGACTGATTTGTGATTTGTGCCGCCGGCGAATCGACAAAGACGAAATTATCTCCGCTAAGATCGACAAGTTTATTCCGGAAGTTAATCGGCATGGCGTCGAGCAGCTCGTTGGAGAAATGCGCGCCGATGAATGGCGCCAGCTCGTTCGGCCATTCGACCTTGCTCTCGAAATCGGTCAGCGTTTGACGTTGTCGATCTTGCCAGACGCGGAACGGTTCGATGATGCGATAACGTAAGGCCGCGAAGAAATCCGGCGCGTCTTTGCGCGACGCTTCCAGAACATCGCCCGCGAATTGTCCATCGTGCGCGCCTTCTTCCACGATGATGAAGTTGTCGATCTTACCTAACGACTTCCACATTTGCGCCAATTGTGCGGCGAGCAGTCGGCCGAAGAGCGGACCAACGCTGACGTTGGTGAAGTAATCGCCGCCGCGCCCGATGTTCGCGCGGCCGGAGCTGTAGTAGCCGTGCGCGGGATGATAGAGCGCCTGTTGCATGAACCAGGCGAATGGCTGCGGGCCGTGCGCGCGAATTTTCTCGCGGATGAGTTGAACGAGTTCCTTCTGCAACAGAAAACGTTCAACGTTCAACGCTCAACGTTCAATGAGGAGAAATGCGGAGTCGGAATTGAGCGTTGAATGTTGAACGTTGAGCGTTGAACGTTTGCCCCCATATCGTGAGAAAGAGCTCGCCATATCTGCATCCGCCGCCGCCAGGATTCGAGTTTCCTCCGCCGTGGTATTTGCGCCCGCAATTTTATATTCCGCTCGCGGCGGTCGCGCTGCTCATCGGCTCGTTCGCAATCTACATGTCGATCTTAGCGAGCGGTCTCAAAGCTGAAGCGGCCGTGTTCGACATGTCGCACCTCGAGCAGATGGAATCGGCCAGCGTCATTGTCGATCGCAACGATAAAATCTTCGGTCAAATCTACGTGGAGAACCGCGAGACGATTCCGTACGATCAGATCCCGCGGAATCTGGTGAACGCGGTCGTCGCGGTAGAAGACGCCAAATTTTATCAACATCGCGGCTACGTTTTGTCCGGCATTCTGCGCGCGGCCCTGAAAAATTTTGCGGCAGGGCATGTGCGTCAGGGCGCGAGCACGATCACGCAACAGTTGGCGCGCAATAGTTTTGCGCTCAAGGAAAGAACTTTTCGGCGCAAGCTGCTCGAGATTTATCTGGCGAAACGGATCGAGGAAAATTTCGACAAGCAGAAAATCATGGAGCTGTATCTCAACCGCATTTATTTCGGCGGCGGACTTTACGGCGCGGAAGCGGCGTCGCGCGGATATTTCGCGAAGCCGGCGCGCGAGATGACGCTGGCGGAATGCGCGACGCTGGCCGGATTGATCAAAAGTCCGAACCGTCTTTCGCCTTGGAATGACAAGGCGGGCGCGAAGGAAGCGCGCAATTACGCACTCGAGCGGATGCGCTCGTTAGGCTTGATCGATAGATCGACATGTGCGAACGCGCAGGCCGAAGAGGTGGTGATCAGCAATCGGCAGAATGCGCAGGGTCAGACTTACGCGGTTGATTACATTCGGCAGAAGGTGATCGAGGCCGTCGGTTGGGACCGCGCCATGAACGAAGGTTATCGTATTCGCACGACGATCGATGCGGATTTGCAACGTGTGGCCGAGGATTCGTTGCGCAAAAGTTTGGACAAGGCCGAGCGCGTGAACGGTTACGGTCACCAGACTTACGCCGATTACGCCGCCACGTTTAAGAAAGCGAAGTCGGAAAATAAGATGTCGATCTTGCCCGCGCCGGAATATTTGCAGGGCGCAATCATTGCGCTCGATAACGCGACCGGCGGAATCCTCGTGCTCGTGGGCGGACGCGACTTCGAACACAATCAATACGATCGCGCGTTGCAGGCGCGACGTCCGGCCGGCACGGCGATGAAGCCGTTCGTCTACGCGGCGGCGTTCGAATCGGGCGACGCGTATCCGGGCACGGTGGTGGAAGATTCGCCGCTCGATAATCGCGCGGTAATGATCGGCGGCACGACCGGAATTCTCGGCGAATGGGGACCGGAGTCGGAGGACAATCGCTTCGAAGGCGCGATGACGGCGCGGCAGGCGCTGGCGAAATCCAAAAATGGCGCAACGGTCCGGCTCGGTCTCGATGTCGGCGTGGATGGAGTGCTGCAACTTTGTAAAACGGCCGGCATTCGTTCGCCGTTGCGTCCATATCCGGCGACGTTTCTCGGCGCGAGCGAATTGACGCTGGCCGAGCTCGCACTCGGTTACACGATTTTTCCAAGCGGCGGCGCCCGGCCTAGCGAGTGGCACATTTTGGAGCGCATCGAAGAAAAGGACGGCACCGTGGTGTGGGATTCGAAGAAACAAAGCGGCAAGACGAATGTCGTTAGGCCGGACACGGCTTACGAAGTGCACTCGTGCCTGGTCGACGCGCTCGAGATCGGCACGGGCAAGCTCGCGCATTCGGCCCTGGGTTTGAAAAAGATTCCGGACATCGCGGGCAAGACCGGAACCGCGTATGATTTCACCGACGCGCTCTTCGCCGGTTACGATAGCGCGATCACTTGTGCGGTCTGGGCCGGATTCGATAAGCCGCAAAAAATTTATCGCGGCGCATTCGGGCGCGAGCTGGCTATGCCGGTGTGGATCGACATTATGAATGCGTCGTCGGATCGATACGTCGCGAAGCCAATTCCGCAGCCGGCGACGTTAAAGAAATTCGAGATTTGCACGCGTTCCGGTTTGCTCGCGACCGACAAATGTTACGACAGCATTAAGACTGCGACCGGAGACGGGGTGCAGAAACGCACGACTTACATGGAGCTCGCAAGCGACAAACAGAAACCGACCGAAGCGTGTAACGTTCATGGCGGCTCCCAAACGCGACTGGCTCGTGACGAATCGAACGAGAGCGAATTTCCGCGCGCGGCCGCAGCGGTCGAGTTGAAGGAATTACAACCGGTCGCCTTGCGCGCGCCGACATTGCTCGCGGAGAAGGATCCATACAATTCGGCCAAAGCGACTTTGAAGCCTTCACCGCCAGAAAAAGAAAGTGCGGAAGAGAAGATCGACAATGGCAAGATCGACAATGACCGAGTCGACGCGCACTTGCCGGAGCCGAACGCGCCGATCATGAAAGCGATTCCGGTTCAGCCTAACGAACTGCACGAACCGGCGGCGACGCCGGCGGAGATTCGCAAAGCGCAACCGGTCGGACCGCTGGATGAAGCGCGAGAGGAAAATCTTTTGCGCAAGGCCACGCCGCCGCCACAAGACGAAGACGAGCAATGATGAGCGCGTCGCCTAACGACGCGGCCGATCTCAAATTGACGGTGCTCAGTCCGGGCGGCCGCGATCGCGAACAATATTTCGAGCACCCGAGCGAGGCCGATTCGCCCGCGCATCCGCCGGTGAATTTCCACGCTTTCGCCGCGTGCACCGGCGGTTCGTTTCATCGCGATGTGAAGCTGGCGCTCGCGGATCACAATCCGGTGCTGCTGTTATTGCGCGGCAATTTCAAAGCGACGCAGCAAGTGTTAACGAAATTGAAAGAGGAACAGCGAACGGTTGCCGTGTCATTGAAAGAAACGGGGCTGCATCAGATCGCGCAGCAACTGAGCGATCGTTCGCGGGTCGCGCGTTTCATCGATATCGTTAACCGCGCAGACGGTTGCATTGGCGTGACGCCGGAAGCGGCGGAACTCTTTCGCATCGTTAGGCCGAAGAGCGACGCGGAGAAAACCGTTTTTATTCCAACGCCATATCCGTTGGAAGATCGACAATGGAACATGTCGATCTTGCCGGACCAGCAGTCGGGAATTTTCGTCGGCACGCGTGAATGGAATGTGCCGTCGCGCAATCATGCGGCAGCGTTGTTGCTTGCGCGCCGATTGTGCGAACAAACCGGCGAGCCGGTGACCGTGTTTAACTTCGACGGGCGCAAAGGCCGAAGTTTGTTAGGCGAATTGAAATTCCCGGAGAACAAACTGCGCGTGTTGGAAGAAAAGAAATCGTACGCCGATTACGTTCGCGAAATAGCAAAACACAAACTCGTGCTCCAACTCGATCGCAGCCGCGTGCCTGGGCAGGTTGCAGGTGATGTGTTACTGGCCCGGACGCTCTGCGTTGGCGGCGATGGAACGATCGAGCGCATCGCGTTCGCGAATTTCTGCGGTCATGGGCGCACCTTCGAGCAGCTCGCCACCATTGCGGAAAAGTTACTTGAAGACACGCAGGCGCGCGCGACGGCAATCGTGGAAACGCAGTGGCGCGCGATGGAGCGACTCTCATTTTCGGCGACGCGGAAGCAGCTCGAGATTTTTTATTCGCGCATCGCGCGCAAGTAAACGTCTTCAAGATTTCGCACCTGGAGTCGCTGATCGAATTTTTGCCTAACGGCGTCCGATCCGGCGCGCGCGAGACGGGTGAGCACTTGTCGATCTTGCACGATGTCGATCAAAGCATTGGCAAGCGCTTCGTGATCCCGCTCGGCGACAAGAACGCCGCTCACGCCGTCTTCGACCGCTTCGGGAATGCCGCCGTGCTTCGTCGTGAAAACGGGGAGACCGGTCGCCATTGCTTCGAGCATTGAATTTGGAACGCCTTCCTGATTTCCATCGGCGCCGGTTTGGCTCGGGTGAAGAAAGATATGCGACGCATAATAAAGTTCGTGCAGTTGTTTCTGCGAAACGAAACCGGCAAATGAAACTTGATTGTCGATCTTGAGCTCGCGCGCGAGCGCGTTCAGTTCTTCGAGCAACGGGCCTTCGCCGGCGATGGTGATTGTCGATCTTGGATAACGCTCGACGAATTTTGCGAAGGCGCGCAGCGTCGTCGGGAAACCTTTCTTCTCAATCAAGCGGCCGGCCTGAAGCATTCGCCATTCGCCATTCGCCGGGAATTCGCGTTCGCGAAACGGAAATTCGTGCAGCGGAATGCCGGCGCGGACGATGTCGATCTTCGCGGCGTCGCAGCCAAGATCGACAAGTGCATTGCCTAACGATTCCGATCGAACGAGGACGCGTTTGACCGCCGCGAGCATTTCGATGGTAGCGCGGCGATAGGCGGGTTTGTGCAAATCAACCAGAACATCGGCGCCGTGAAATGAGACAACACTCGGTTTCGGCCACGCGCGAATGAGCGGCAGTAAATGCACTGCGATGTGGCCGAAATAAATGTGGAGCAATTGTGCGTTTCTCCGATCGAGAATGCGCAGCAGCATTTCGAGTTCGCCTTTAGAAATATGCCACGACTCGTCGCGCAGTTGTCGATGCCAGAAGCGACGCAAAAAATGCGTGGGCGGTTTGCCGACGACGTAAACGGGCGAGAACGGAAATTGATTTTCGAATTCGCGCTTCTGCGCGATGACGACCGGACGGACGCGTTCGAGCGCGGTAATTTGCCGATAGATGTGCAACATCTCCGGCCTGAGGAAGGTCGCGCAATACGATGCGACGACCGGTTTTTCCGAAACGTTCAACGTTCAACGCTCAACGTTGAACGACAAACGTCAAAAAACGATCTCGAACAATTTAATGCCGCGCCACTTTCCGTTTTCGTCCATGGCCAGGCTGTCGGCGGCGGTGCCGTATTGCGCGGGCGCTTTCGGGTTGAGCATTTGTAATGGATTGCCGCCGCGCGCGCCGCGTTGCAATGCGCCTTGCGGTTCGCGTTTGGTCAAAGGCGGACGTTGTTGCGTCTTCGTTTGCTTCTTCGCTTTGGTCGTAGTGGTGAATGTTTGCGCCGAGCCCGTCGCTGCGAACGCGAACAAGATCGACATACAAAAGATCGACAGTCCGAGCCGGACGGGCGGTAGTTTTTTCATGGCCGTTTCTCTGTTAGGTTAAGACAGGCGCAAGACCTTGCCGGTTCCGACGCCACAGCGCACACTTACCAGACGATGGACTACCTTGAGAAGGCTAAACGCGTGCTCGATGTAGAAATTCTCGAGCTGCAACGCCTGCGCGACCGGCTGGGCGAGGAATTTTCCCGCGCGATCGCGTTGATGAAGGACGCGGTGGATGCGCGCGGCAAGGTCGTGGTGCTTGGCGTTGGGAAATCGGGAAACATCGGAGCGAAGATTGCGGCGACGTTAACGAGCACCGGCTCGCCGGCGGTCGTGCTCGACTCCGCGAACGCGATGCATGGCGATCTCGGCATGGTCGCGGATGGCGATGTCGTGCTGGCGTTAAGCGCGAGTGGCGAGACGGAAGAGCTGCTCCGCATTCTGCCGGCGATCGCGCGGTTCCAGGTAAAGATCATCGCGCTGTGCGGCGATGCGAAATCAACGCTCGTGCAAAACGCGCACGTTTTCCTCGACGTGAACATCGAGCAGGAAGCGTGTCCGCTAAATCTCGCGCCGACTTCGAGCACGACGGTGATGCTCGCGCTCGGCGATGCGCTGGCGATGGTGTTGCTCGAGGCGCGCGGATTCAACAAGGAAGATTTCGCGAAATTTCATCCGGCGGGAATGGTCGGACGCAGTTTGCTCATGCGCGTGCATCAGGTAATGCGGCCGCGCGACGCGATGGCAGTCGTTAGGCCGGATGCGATCATTCGCGATGTCTTGAAAGCGATGACGGCGGTGCGCGCGGGTGCCGCGGCGGTGGCCGGCGAAGATCGACATCTTGCCGGAATTTTCACTCACGGCGATTTCGCGCGGCATTTTCAGACTGATCCGCGGATTGGCGAGCGCGTCGTGGCGGATCTGATGACGCTGAATCCCGTGACCGTGCACAAAGACAAACTTGCGGTCGAAGTTCTCAATTTGCTCGAACGCCACCGCATCGACGATCTCGTCGTGGTCGATGATGAGAACGTGCCGGTCGGCATCGTCGATTCACAGGATCTGACACGCTTGAAGTTGCTTTAAGCTCGTGTAACAGTCCGCGCTCCATGGCAGCCGCTAACGACCTCCGCAAAGGACAAGCCATTAAATACAATGGCAACACTGCCATTGTGCTCGAAGTGCATCATCGCACGCCCGGAAATCTCCGCGCGTTCGTGCAGGCCATCATTCGCTACATCAACACCGGCAAAAGCGCGGACGTGCGTTTCGGGTCAACCGACAAAGTCGAGCTCGTCGATATCGATCGCCGCGATGTCGAGTTCAGTTACAAAGACAACACCGGTTTTCATTTCATCGATCCGGAGACGTACGACACGATCGATCTCGACGAAGGTTTGTTAGGCGACGCGAAAGATTACCTCGTCGAAAATCTACGCGTGCAGGTTTTGTTCGCCGAAGGCAGAGCGGTGCAGGTGGAATTGCCGGCGTCGGTTAGTCTGAAAGTAATCGAATCGGCCGAAGGTTTGCGCGGAGACACGGCGAGCAACGTGACCAAGCCGGCGAAACTCGAGACGGGGATGACGATCAATGTGCCGCTTTTCATCAAGGAAGGCGAGACGATCAAGATCGACACGCGCACTCGCGCCTACATGGGACGCGCGTGAATACGATTGTCGATCTTGCACGCGTGAGGCTCATCATCGCTGTCATTGCGCTCGCGTTTCTAACGAGCTGCGGATGGTTGTACTCGCCCGTGCCGAAATCGCTCACGCCGGCAAAATCGCGCCGGGTAACGACGGCGCGCGGGGAGAAGTGGATGTTGACGTCGATCGATCTCGATCTTGCGCGGGAAAAACGCGGTGAGCATCCGACCGGCGGGAAACGCGATTGGCGCGAATATTGGAAGTGGCGAACCTCGCTCTGG
>JBEEGX010000101.1:0-9943 GCA_041167105.1 Verrucomicrobiota bacterium | reverse complement strand
GAAATGGGTGTGTTCCATTGAAAACCGCTCAATCCCCAGACGTGTTCGCCGCCGATCGTCCAGCCTTGACCGCCATCGTACCAACGCCGATGCATGCCGAGCATTCCCTGCAGAAACATCGGCAGGAAAATCACGTTCATGCAGATGAGCGACGGCCAGAAATGCACTTTGCCCCAAAACTCATTCATCATGCGCCCGGTCGCTTTCGGGTACCAATAATAAATGCCCGCGAACAATCCGAAAATGGTGCCGGGCGCGACGATGTAATGGAAATGCGCGATGATGTAGTAGGTGTCGTGCAGGTAGAGATCGGCTGAGTTAAACGCCAGCGGGATGCCGGTGAGGCCGCCGATCCCGAACATCGGCAGAAACGCAACCGCCCAAAGCATCGGGACGGTGAAACGAATCGAGCCGCCCCAAAGTGAAATGAAAAACGCGCTCAGAATAATGACCGACGGAATGGAAATGAGCAGCGTGGTCGTTTGGAAAAACGCGCTCACGGTCGAGCCCATGCCGGTGAGCCACATGTGATGCGCCCACACGACGAACGAGAGAAATCCGATCACGAGCACGGAAAAGACTAACGACTTATAACCCCAGAGCGGTTTGCGCGAGTTGTTCGCGAGGATCTCGGCGACGATGCCGAATGCTGGAAGAATGAGCACGTAAACTTCGGGATGCCCGAGGAACCAGAAGAGATGTTGCCAGAGCAATGGACTGCCGCCGCCGCTGTTGTGCACCGCGGCGCCATTCACGACCAGGCCGGTGGGCAGGAAGAAACTCGTGCCGGCGACGCGATCCATGAATTGCATGACGAGCGCAGCCTCGAGCGGCGGAAACGCCAGCAGCAGGAGAAACGCGGTGACGAACTGCGACCACACGAAAAACGGAAGCCGCATCCAGGTCAGCCCTTTGGCGCGCAGTTGAATGATGGTGGTGATGAAATTGACCGCGCCTAACAACGACGACGTGATCAGAAAAATGAATCCCAGGATCCACATCGTCTGACCATTAAAGATCGCGTGATACTGCGGACCTTTGTCGGCGATGTCGGCCAGGGGCGTGTACGATGTCCAACCGCTCTTGGCCGCGCCACCCGGAACAAAAAAGCTCGCCACCATGATCGCGGCCCCGACGAAGAACGCCCAAAAGCTCGCGGCGTTCACTTTCGGGAACGTCATGTCGGGCGCGCCGATCTGCAGCGGCACCACGAAATTTCCAAAGGCGGCGAAGGCGAGAGGCACGACGCCGAGGAAGATCATGATCGTGCCGTGCATTGCGCCTAGCGAATTGTAAAACTCCGGCGCCATTTTGCCGCCGTCCATCGTCCCCGCGCCGAAGATTTTTCCGAGCAATCCGCCGATCACAGGCATGGCGTGACCGGGATATGCCAGTTGAAAGCGCATCATCATCATGAGGCTGAAACCGAAGAGCAAAAAGAGCAGACCACAGACTCCGTACCAGATGCCGATCACCTTGTGGTCGGTCGAGAAAACATATTTGCGCCACCAGCCGAGCTCATGGTGCTCGTGTTCGCCGTGAGCGGGTTCGTGCGATTCGTGATGTGTTTCGGCAGAAGTCGAAGCGTCCATTTAGGAGAAGATTGAGCCTTCCAATATCGAAAGAGAAAAGGCCATTGCAAAGCCCGAAATTACTTCGCATGAGCAGGCTATTTCGCGCGTAGAAGATGTCGATCTTGCGCGGCCTCTCCGTGAAGAAGGAAGCCGCAGTATCAACCGCGCGCGGTGCGCTCGAGGTGCGAAGCGATGCTCGCGATCTCGCTGCGCGTTAATTCCGGCTGCTGACGATCAAAATATTGCTCGAGCTCTTTCGCGGCGATCACATCCACAGCGTAATCTCCTGCGTCGCGGCGTACTCGCCATTCGCCCACGAAAACAACCAGCGGCTTCACCCACACCGGTGTTTTCGTTTGCTCGCGCAATTGCGACCCGATCGCAGCAGCGGCGCTGCGCGCCTGCCACAACGCGCGTTTGTCATTGATGCGTCCGCCGAAAATCAAATCGCCACTGGCGCGGTAAGTAATCGTGCCCGTGCCGGAACGCATCTTCGTTTCAATTGCGTAGATCCCGCTCGGTCCGACGACGACGTGGTCGATATTTCCTGTGTTCCCAGGCAAATCATGGACGCAGCTAAAACCTTGCGCGCGGATCCGGTCGAGAATTTCAGCGACGCTTCGTTCACCAAACTCGCCGCGCCGCAGCCGCTGCAGGCGCGCGCGCAGACGAAATGCTTTTGTGCCAGTGACGACGATTAATCCGACGGTGGGCAGCAACCAGAAAAGTGGATGTAGACGCCGGCCCGCGAGGTACTGCGTAAATTCAACCCAGCAGACGATGAGAAACGCGAAAGCCAGCATCAGGTAAGGCGTGAAATCGTCGAACAGCGTTTCGCGTGTCGCACGCAATGATTTGCCGGCCTGTCGCTGAACGGATCGATGGCGGAAATAATTCGTCAGGGTCACGCACATCTGACCGCCAGTTCCGTGCCAGTGGCGGCGATGAATAGTTGTCGATCTTAGCGCGTGTTTCCTTCGTTCCACCACTTCGATAAACGCGTGGTCGGAATCTCCGGAATGGCGTGCCGCGCCGTTTCGTAATGCGACGTGTCGTTGAACAACGTCAAGCGCGCGCGCGTCGTGTCTTTGAAATCGACGATGTTCAACGCCGCCGGTTTCTGGTCGAGATTATCGCGATAACGGCGCGGATCGAACCCGAGCAATGAGCTGAGCAACAAACGAATGGTCGCCTTGTGCGAAACGACGAGCAGCGTTTTGCCGGAATTTTCGCGGACGATGTCGATCAACACCGGCAACGCGCGCGCCGTCACGGCAAGGCCGCTTTCTCCGCCAAGCGGCGCAAATGTATACGGATCTTTTTCCCACTCGGCCGCTTCTTCCGGAAATTTTTTCTCCACTTCGCGCCGGGTCAGTTGCTCCCAGCGACCATGCGAAATTTCGCGCAGGCCGTCGCGCGTTTGCACTTCGAGTTTGTGTGGCTCGGCCAGAATGGTGGCGGTTTCGACGGTGCGGCCAAGCGGCGAAGCGTACACGGCCACGATTTTTTCACTGCGCAAACGTTCGCCTAGACGGCGCGTTTGTTCGCGGCCTTCATCGGAAAGATCGACATCGGTCGCGCCGGCGAACCGGTCCTCCGCGCTGAGAACAGTCGCGCCGTGTCGCACCATGAACACGCGCGTGACTGACGACGACATCGGCTAACGTTCGCTCCGCGGTAACGTCGGCGTCGCAGCGAACAATGCGATCGGTGTGATCGCGACCACGCACGCCACCGCAATCGTCACGTAGTTGAGGATCGTGATCGCGAGTGGATTTCCAAATTGATGCGTGAGTCCTGCCCAGGCACAAGCTGCGAGCACGATAACGGCCGGAATTTCGATCTTGAGGAAACGTCGCAATTTCCGGCTGCGGCGACGTGGCAGCGCGGGCGCCGACAGCACTTGCTCCTTCTCGTTAGGCTGATTTATCGCGGCCGCGACCGCAATCGGCGCGGGCGGCTTCGCTTCCTTCGCAAGATCGACAACTACATCTGGCGGGACGCGCATCGGCTTGGGCAATCGCACCGGCGCGAATTTTTTCGGACCCGCCGGCCGTGTGTTGCTCTGGATCGCGACGCTCGGCGCGGAAATATTTCGGATCATCGGCTTGCGCGGAATCAGTTTTGGCGTTGGCGCGGAGACATTCTCTTTCGCTGGCGCAGGCTTTACCGATTGCTGAATGCGAGACGCCGCAGGTTCTTTCGGCGCGGCGGCCGTGGCCGGTTCGGTTTTACGAGCGTGGCGTTGGCGCTCATGAAGCACACGCGCGCGACTGACCGCGCGCGAAAAATCGTCGGGAAAGCTGAGCGATTCGCTTGGAATTAGGGACATGCGGCGGCTGGAAATTTTAGACTTATAAGAAATAAATCGGCGCGTCGAAATGGTCAATCTTGATCGCGCATTTTCGCACGTTTTGTGCGCCTTTTTTTCAACGCTACTTTCGCTACGTGCCGCAAGATCGACATCAACAACGCCATTCCGGCTGGGAGCGCGCCATTATCCATGCGGACATGGATTGCTTTTACGCGGCCATCGAAGTGCGCGACCGGCCCGAGCTTCGCGGCAAACCAGTCGGCGTCGGCGGCACGCGCGGCCGCGGCGTACTCACGACCTGCAATTACGAAGCGCGCGAATTCGGCGTGCGCTCGGCCATGCCCACGTTCATGGCGCTGCAACGTTGCCCGCGACTGATCGTCTTGCCGACGCGATTTGAAGTTTATCGGCGCGAAGCCACGACCGTGCGCGCGATCTTTCACCGATTCACTTCGCTGGTCGAACCGTTGTCGCTCGACGAAGCGTATCTCGATGTCACGGCGCATCCAGGTTCGCCGGGCGCGCTCGCGCAAGTGATTCGCGAAATGATTTTGCGCAAAACCCAGCTCACCTGCTCGGCCGGGATCGCGCCTAACAAGTTACTGGCGAAGATCGCGAGCGACCTGAACAAGCCGAACGGCCAATTCGAAATTAAGCCGGCCGACGTCGCCGGGTTCATGATCGAGCTACCGGCGCGCAAACTTTGGGGCATCGGCGAGAAGACGGAGAAGAAGCTGCAAAATCTCGGCGTCAAAACGTGCGGTCAGCTCCAGAAATTCTCGCGCGCGGAACTTGTCGATCTTTTCGGAAAGTTCGGGCTCGAGCTCTACGATCAATGCCGCGGCCGCGACGACCGTGCGGTCGAGCCGGATCGTCCGCGCAAATCGCTCAGCACCGAAGAAACATTCTTGAGCGACCTCACGACCGTGACCGAGTGCCAGGAAAAACTCGACGCGCTCATCGATGATCTGATGAACGATCTTGCGAAAAAATCAGAGGCGCGTCCCGTGCGCTCGATTTTCGTGAAGCTCAAGTTCGCCGATTTCACGCGCACCACTGTGGAACGCGCCGGACTTTCGCCATCCCCGGATGAATATCATGCGTTGCTCGCGGAAGCGTTCGCGCGCACGCAAAAAAACGTGCGCCTCATCGGCGTCGGCGTGCGTTTCGCGGAAACAGCGGAGGAAGAACCACAGTTGCCCCTGTTGTAAAAATGCGTTCCTAGCGTGATCGCCGGAGCAGCAACGCGCTGCCGATAATCGCTGCGCCGACAACCCACGCCTTCGCGCGCGCATACTTTTGCGCATCCGTCGGCAGAGTCACCGCGCCGTTATTTTCGATTGCGCGATCGATGTCCGCCGAAAATTTTCGCATCTCCGCAGTTTGCCGGGCGTTTGGTTTCGGGTCGGGCTTCACTTCGGCTTCCTTATTTAGCAGGTCGTTTGCCACATCCCTCGCTCGCCTGCGCCGTTCGCGTTATCTTTGCGCCCGATGACCTCGCGCCAGCAACAAAGCCTTCGCCAAACTGACTGCGATGTCCGCTTCGACAATCTCACGCGCCAACTCTTCGCGACCGACGCATCGATCTATCAAATCGAACCGTTAGGCGTAGCGTTTCCGCGGAGCGCCCAGCAAGCGAGCGCGGTCATTCGCGCGGCGGCCGATGAAAATATTTCGATCACGCCGCGCGGCGCTGGCACAAGTCTCTCCGGCGGCGCCATCGGCGAAGGTCTGATCGTCGATTTCTCACCGCACAATCGCAAGATCGACAATCTCAAGATCGACAATCGTACCGTGCGCGTCGGCGCCGGCGTTGTGCTCGATCAACTCAATGCCTTTTTAAAACCGCACGGCTTCTGTTTCGGTCCGGATGTTGCCACCAGTTCGCGCGCCACGCTCGGCGGAATGATCGCGAACAATTCTTCCGGCGCGCGCGTCCCGGTTTACGGCACCACCGCGGATCACATCGTGTCGCTCGAGCTCGTGCTCGCCGATGGCCGCGTCGTGACCGATTTGCCGAACGAACGCGCTAAGATCGACAATCTCATTCGCGCTGCTGCCGACGAGATCACGCGACAAATGCCGCCGGGTTTGTTGAAACGCTGGCCGGCCTACGGCGTCGAACGTTTTTTGCGTTCACTAAGCGTAAACGAAATCATGTGCGGCAGCGAAGGCACGCTCGCGGCCATCTTTTCCGCCGAAGTAAAAATTTCGCCCCTCCCGCGCGAGAAAGGTCTCGGTCTCGTCTTCTTCAGCTCCGTCGCGGATGCGATGCAGGCCACCGTCGAACTTCTCGATCTTAAACCGGCCGCGATCGAACACATCGACCGTCCCCTTCTCGACCAAACGAAAGGCCAGCTCCATTTCCAACCGGCGCGCGATTTGATGGAGCTGGATTCGAAACCGTGCGACGCGATTCTCATCGTCGAATTCTACGACGATAACGTGACCGAGCGATTGTCGATCTTGCAATCGCGTTCGTTAGGTTTGCGCACGAAAATTCTGACCGGCGCGCACGAAATGAATCTCGTCTGGATGGTGCGCAAGGCCGGCCTCTCCCTCGTCACCGGCTGCATCGGCGCAGCCAAACCGGTCGCGTTCATTGAAGACG
Source organism: Verrucomicrobiota bacterium (assembly GCA_041167105.1). Classification (GTDB taxonomy): domain Bacteria; phylum Verrucomicrobiota; class Verrucomicrobiia; order Chthoniobacterales; family UBA10450; genus JAJPGZ01. The sequence continues at coordinate 3,444 of JBEEGX010000101.1, read as the reverse complement.
CCGCCGTCAGGCCGGAGCAGTTGCCGGCCTACGTCGACGGCTTGCAATCAATTTTGAAACCGCTCGGGCTCGACGCGAGCTTCTACGGACACGCGGCTACAGGTTTGTTGCATGTGCGTCCGGTGATTGATCTGCATGACGATGTCGATCTTCGGAAGTTCCGACAGGTCGCGGATCAAACGTCGGCCTTGGTCAAACAATTCAAAGGCTCGCTCTCGGCCGAGCACGGCGTCGGGATCGCACGGACGGAATACATGCGCGAGCAGCTCGGCGACGAATTGCTCGAATTGATGCGCGAAATAAAACGCACTTTCGATCCGAAAAACATTTTCAATCCCGGTAAAATCCTCAGTGACGACCGACACAAGATCGACAATCATCTGCGCGATAATTTCGTTCGCTCAATCGAGCTGCCGTTCGAGCCGCGGCTCGCCTTTGCGTTTAAGGATCGCTCGTTCATCGGCAACCTCGAGCAATGCAACGGTTGCGGCGGTTGTCGCAAAGACGCGCCGATGATGTGCCCGACGTTCATCGCGACCGGCGAAGAAGTCATGTCTACGCGCGGCCGCGCCAACATCATTCGCGCAGCGCTAGAGATGCGCACGAACGGACACGATCCGCTGAAATCCGCTGAGCTCGATGCGGCGTTGAGCAATTGTCTTTCGTGCAAAGGTTGCACGCCGGAATGTCCGTCGAACGTCAATCTCGCGCTGCTCAAAGCCGAGATGACGTATGCGGCGCATCGTCGCGATGGCTTGCCCTTGCGCGCGCGAATGTTGAGCCACGTGGATTTGTTAGGCCGAATCGGTTGCGCGATGCCGGCGCTGGCGAATGCAATTGTCGATCTTGCATTCGTGCGCAAGCCGCTCGGCATTTCGACGAAGCGATCGTTACCGCATTACGCCAGCGAACGATTCGATCGCTGGTTCGCGCAGCAATCACGCAATAGCGCGACGCGCGGCAAAGTCATTTTGTGGGACGACACGTTTGTGCGTTATCACGAGCCGCACATCGGGAAAGCGGCGGTGAAAGTGCTCGGGGCGCTCGGATACGAAGTAACGCTCGCGCAAGATCGACAATGTTGCGGCCGGCCGGCGTTTAGTCAGGGCAATCTCGATTACGCGGCGAAGCTCGGACAGCACAACATCGATTTCCTGTTAAAAACCGACGCGCCGATCATTTTCCTCGAGCCGTCGTGCTGGTCGATGTTCGTGGAAGATTATCGCGAGCTGAAAATCGACAACGCGGATACGCTGGCGAAGCGCTGTTTTCTTTTCGAGCAATTTGTCGCGGATTCGCCTAACGAACTTCAATTTCGGCAAGATCGACAACTAAACGTCGCGATCCACGCGCATTGCCACGCGAAGTCGATCATCAAGCCCCAATTCATGGCGAAGCTGGCGGAACGAACAGGTGCGAGAGCGACGTTGCTCGAAACGGGTTGCTGCGGAATGGCGGGGGCGTTTGGAATGCTGGAGGAGAAATACGAGCTGTCGGTGGAGGTCGCGCGCGATTTGTTAGGCAAGATCGACAATGTGCAGCCGGACGTGGTCGTGGCGTCGGGCACGAGCTGTCGACATCAACTTGTCGATCTTACCCGACGCGAGCCAAAGCACATGGCCGAGCTGCTCGCGGATGCGCTTGCTTAGCCCTGAGGTTTCGGCGGCGGCGGTGGCGCGCCTTTGCTGGCTTCGTTAGGCTGGCCGGCGGGCGATCCGCCCGGGAGTTCGGCATCAGCTGGAACAGCGAGAATGTCCGATTCGGTCCACGATTCCTGACGGCTGCCGAGTTCCTTGCGCAACGCGGCGACCTGCTCGGCCGACACCGGGCTCGCTTTGTTTCCCCATTCGTTGCGAATGTAAGTGAGGACGTCGGCAATTTTTTGGTCGGTCAACGTTTTGTCCCACGGCTGCATGACGGCGGTACCGAATTGCGTGCCTTTCACTTTGAGCGGGCCTTGCAAACCTTTGAGCACGATCATCGCCGGGCGACGTGAGCCGGCGGTGACGAACTCAGACCCGGCGAGCGGTGGATATTGTCCGGCCACGCCGGTGCCGCTCATTTGGTGACAGGTCGCGCAGTTTTGTGAGAAAACTTTTTTGCCGCGATCGGCCGGCGTGAGTTCCTGTTGTGCGCCTCCGCCCGCACCGCCACCGACAATTTTCTTGGTCGGATGAATTGGTGGATCGAGAGCTTCGCCGGTGAATGGACCGGAATACCGGCCGAGATACGCGCCGCCAAGAAAAACAGCAAGGCCATAAACCACGATGAGCCACATCGAAAGCGGTTCGAGGCCGACGCGCGGCTCGCGTTTTTCGCGCGCGATGGCGGCGTGCACGTCCTGCACTTCCTCATGCTCGCCGTAATCCATGCCTTGGCGCACGCGCGGTTGCGGCGGGTCGTTAGGCCGCTCGTTCATTTTTTCGCCTCCTTAGCCGGAGCCGGCGACGCAGGTGAGGCAGCGGCCGGAGCGGGCGCGGCGGTGTTCTTCACTTCAGTGAGCGGATGCGATTGATCGAGCGACATTAGAAACGCGACGAGACATTTCGCGTCGTAAGTCGGAACAACCTCGAAACCTTCCGGCGGCGCGGCGCGCCCGCTCAACTTCACCGCGTCGGCGGATGTTTCTCCGCTAATGCGGCGCTTTTCGTAGAGGAATTTAAATCCGGGCATGATCGAGTCCGGATCCACGCTGCGCGGTGCGTAGAGATGCTTGTGGTGCCACGCGGCGGAATACGCCGGCGGGTCGCCGGAATTTCCGGCCGTATCCGCGGATGTCGCTTGCGATGGACCGGGCGGTTGGTTCGGCGGCGGTTGTGCGGGCTTGTTAGGCGCATTCGGCGCAGGCGCAGGAGAAGATGTCGATCCTGCAGGAGACGGTTGCGCATTCGGCGAAGCGCCGGGAGACGCACCGGGCTGCGCTGCGTTTGCGTCTTCGGCCGGCGCGCGTTTGCCGATATTCGAAAGATCGGGACCGATGCGCATTTTGCCGAGGACGACCGGACGGGCGAAAACGTAATCGCGCGGCGCGCTGCGGCGTTCGCCCCATTTGCGATCGATGTCCGCGGAAATGTAATCCGGCCTAATCTGCTGGCTGTGGCAATACATGCAGCCGTTGCTCACGTAAACGTGGCGGCCGCGTTCGGCCATCCCCGAGGGCGGGAGCGGATACATGTCGTTCTCGTCTTGCGGATTTGTTTCAGGATCGAGATGCCCGATTTGCGCGTTCGGGATGACGGTCAGGCCAAGCCACGAAAAGGCGAAGGTCGCGAACAAACCGATGAAGAGCGGCGCGAGTCCTTTCATACGATGTGCTCTTCCGAACGCTCCGCTTCGACTGGATTTAAAAATGTCGGCACGCTCGCAGTGCGGCCGAGTCCGAACAGCATCAATCCGAAATGAAACGCGAAAATGAAATGCGCCGCGGCCATTAACACGCCGGCC
>JBEEGX010000100.1:0-6784 GCA_041167105.1 Verrucomicrobiota bacterium | reverse complement strand
AATCGGCGACGGTCATAGACCGCCGCTACAGTAGATCACGGGGCGAGGCGGACGCGATAAAATGCTGGAGTGGTCGCGGGAATCGATTCGCTGGAGGTGCAACTGATCGGTTCGCTGGAGGTGCAAGTGGCCGCGACGATTTCCGTCCCAACATCGTTGTACATTCCACCCGGCGTGCTCGCGCTCTGCACGAAATAATGTTTGCCGCTCACGCTGGCCCAGGTGATGGAAACATTGTTCACATCCGGACGCGTCAGGCTGCTGACACGGAAGATCGACATGGGATCGAACGGATTCGTGCCGGCGACGTCTTCGCTCGAATTTTTCATACCGTCGCCGTCATCATCGCCATTCGGATCGATCAGCTTAAAATTAATCGGGGAGTTGCTTGGCCCGGTTACGGTAGGATCGCTTGGATTGATGGTTTCAATTGTCACCGTGATGGTGGAACCGACGGCAGCAAACAACGTCGTCGTTGTTGAGCAGGTCGTGAAGGTACTGGTCGGTATGTCGTTAATGGAGACGCTGCCCTTGTAACACGGCACAATGCCTTCGCTATCAGCCGGCGCAGATAGCCAATTAATCGTGACGCCGGTGCCGAGTCCGTACTGATAGGCGTTCGGCGCGCTCGGGCTTCCTGCGGTGCCGCTGGGCGCGGTGACGTCGTAAAGCTTGAGATATTGCGCTTCGAACGGCGCCGTCGTCCAACCGGCATCGGTCGTCGGAACTTTTTTCATCCCGACAAATATTCCGTTGTTGAGAATTTCGGACCCGCTCTTCGGCGCCGAAGCGGAAAGCTCGTTCGCAGGATCAACACGCCACTGCCAGATGTTCCGCCGATAATCATGAGCACCGAGATAAGCCGCGGTGTTCTTAATGTTATAATTACGCCCGGTCTTGATCCCGAAAAGGTTCGAAGAGTTCTGCGTGATGTTCACATCGAAGTTGCCTTGTTGATCGTTATTGCGGTCCAGACTCATGAATCCGAAGACGACATCGGTGGACGCAGGCGAGCCGTTAGGCGTCTCGTATTTCGCGACCGAAAAGATGCTTTGCTGAACGCTGCCGCCGACTTGATTGAGGTAGTAACGATTGGAACTGCGAAGCGCGCGACTGAACTGGCGGGCCTGGCCCATGGCCGCATAAACCGGAGAGAGATACTGAACGCCCGAGCCGGGATTGCCGATGATCGGTCCGAGGTCGTTGAAGACTTTGAAGTGTGGAATGTATTTTCCGAAGTTCACTTCGTAATGGCTGAACCCGAAGGTACGGGTGATGCCATTTTCCTGGCCGTAAAAAATCATGGGCGCGCCATCGATCGTGTTCGATACGCCGTAACGAATGAGCGCCTGGAATGGATCGTCGTAATTTTCTTCGTCGTGCGAAGTGTTGTTGAGAAGCACGAGGCCCTGGCCGTAGGCGCTGCGGCGCTGATCGAAAATGTTGCGATAATCACTCGTCTGGGTCGCAGCCTTAAATGGGAAGATGATGTTCTCGTTCAAAATCTCGAAGTGCCGCGCAGAACGATAAGTGACGGCGCCGCCATCGAGCGATTCCGTCATGAAAACGAAATTCCATTTATGACTGCGCGCGACGTTCATGATGTATTCCCAGCATTGCGGCGGGAGGCCCTGGCCGAAATCGGCACGGAGCGCGTCGATGCCTTTGGAATCGAGCGCCAGCCGCGTGGCGTAATCGCCATTGGCCGGCGTGCTGTTGACGCCGCTGTGGCCGCTCTGCGTTAGCCAATACGGAATGTAAGCGGCAAAAAAGCGCCAGACGTTGCGGGTGATATTGTTGTTCACGCCACTCGCAGTGAAATCGGTCGAGGTCCAATTGCCGTTGCCGTAATCGAACGAATCGCTCTCGTTCAGATAATTGCCGTTATCGGCGTCGTTATGGCAAACGAGCGCCGAATAGTTGCCGAAGAACGCATCGAAGGTGTCGGCGAATTTTCCGAAATCATTCCGGTCGGGGGCGGGCGCGATGGTAGCGGCGCTGGAGGCGCGTGTGCAGTAATTATTATTCGCGATGTTAAATAGATCGCCGCGCGAATAAAAGCGCGCGTCGCTGTTGCGAATTTGGTCGGTCGGATTCGCGCCCGGCTTGAACAAGTTAACACCCTGGGCGGCCAGCTCGGAATCGTAGGACGTGTGATTGAACGGCGCATCGAGCATGACCCCAACGCCCGCGCTATCGGCATCGGTCATGAACGATTGAAATTCGTTGAGCGCGCCGCTGCGCGTGTTGTTCGCGCCCATCAACTCCATCACTTCGAAAAAATTCTTCACCGCATATGGACTGCCGACGGTGAAGGGCAGCCCGGTGTTTGGATCGATCTGGCGGCCATCGATTCCATTCGGATGAATCGGCTGGAACCAAAGATAATTGCAACCGAGATCCTTCAGGTAATTCAGGTTCCAGCGTTTCGAATTGTTGTGAAGATCGGCAAAGGTGCTGCGCTGGTTCATCTGCTGGCCACTGGCGTTGATGTTGAGCGTGTTGATCTCGTAAAGATTTATGTCGCGCGCACCTTTCGGGGCAACGACGAGGGCGTGATCGCGGCGACCATTTGAGCTGTAGTAAACCCACGTACTGCTGCTGTTGAGCCGATAGCGGGCGGTCAGCCGATACGCGCCCGTCTTCTGCGCATTCAAGGTCACGGTGAATACCGTGTTCGATCCATTCGGCGTCATCGCGTACGCTTTGTAATAATGATTGTCGTTAGTCCCGACGACATCGCCGCTCGGCGGACTGATTCCCTCCTCCGTCGCAATGCCATTTCCGTCTGTGTAGGGAAGTGTCGCGTAATCGCGCCGGTTTAGGTTCGTCAAGATCTGCACCGTCGCCGGATCGACATTCTGCGCGTTCGGGCTAAAACTCATCGCGAGCGGAATCGAGTCTCCCGCGATTTCATCCAAATATAAATGCGACGTTGTGTAGTTCGCTTCCGTCCCGTTCACGGTCAGGCTCGGATCGCCCACCGTCCCGAGCGAGAAAGAAAAAACATGGCCGAGGTAGGTATCCGAAGGCGCGCGATAATCGGCAAACTTCTCTTCGTTATTACTGCTGTTCCAAAGTCCGATCTTATATCTGATCGCCGTGAACGTCGGCAGATTGGAGGCCGTGCCGATCCACCATGTCGCGTTGCCTGCCGGGCTCGGGTCACCTTCGATATGATCCAAGCCTAACGAAACTACAGTCGTATTCGCATTCCCTGCGACACCGAGCGACCCGGCCGGATTGGTTCCGTCGGTCGTGTAATAAAGAGCGCCGTTCGTAACCCAATTAGAAGTGCCGTCTTTGCCGATGTAACCGGCCTTCGTCCAAAATTGCACAGTCGTTCCGCCAATGACGCGGTTACTGCTGTGAAAAAGAAACGCAGGCCGGTTTCTAATCGTGAATGGAAATGTCGCCGCCACCGATTGCTGATTGGTAACGTTGCCGCCGTGATCACCCAAACCTGACGGCGCATAGACGTAGGTATTCTCCGCGCCGGAATTGAAAGTGAGGTAGAGATAATATTGAATCACCTCGTTCGTTCCGAACGAAGAAGTATTGAGGGTTGCGCTCCAATACTGGTCGTTGCCAGTGTTGTTTACGAAGCCAAGAGAGGCAGTCAGCCAGACACCCTGCGACGCGCCTTTGTAAAATAAAGTTCCGCCATTCTGATCGGCCGTACCGAAGCTGTTGCCGAACTTTTGCACACCGCTAAAAATTGTGACCGTCGTGCTCGTCCCAACTTCAAACTCCGGATTGCGCATGTTCGCGCCATTATTGGGGACGGTGTTATCCGGAATGTGCCACGCATTCGCGAGAACGGCGCTGCTTGGCGCGGTCGAAGCAAAAAGAATCGCGCCGGCAAGGAGAGGAAGTAGGAACAGGTGTCGCTTCATGGAAAACTAGGGAACTAAACTGACTTCGAGTTTGTAATACCGCTGTCCGCTCGACGGTGGCGAACCGGTGTCAGTTCCGTTGTCGATGTAATCGATTGTCGATCCTGTACCGAAAATATCTGTGCCGGCCTGCAGCCACGGGCCGGCCGGAGCGCTGCTGTAAGAAACGCGATAGATACGATCGCGAATACTGCCGAAACTTAATTTCACGGTTGTCGATGATGTTCGCACAATCGTCAACGCGGCGTTAGCTGAATCCGGGACCTTCGGGTTCGTGCCGAGAATATATTCCTGCAAATTCGTTTTGCCGTCGCCGTCAAGATCGACATTGGCGCCATTGATTCCATTCGGATTGTTCGGATCGATTCCATATTTCGTTTCCCACCAATCCGGTAACCCATCCGCGTCCGTATCGAAGGTCAGCGCCGCGCCCGTTTCGAAACCGAGCGCGAAATTCATCGCGCCGTTTGATTGCAGCTCGACCTGCTGCGTCTGCGCCTGATTGCGCATTGCGACGGTATCGAGAACCAGCGCATCCGAATCGTTCGCGGACGCGTTGAACGACGCGCCGCTGAATCCAGTTCCGCCGAAGCGCATATAGTCGCGCACCGTCCGGCCCGGCGCATTGTTCAACAAGTTCACTTCACTCGCGCTGCTCGACAAGATCGACAAGTGCGATTGACCTGCCGTCATCAAGTCGAGCAGATCGGGCGACAAACCGGAACGCACAAACATCTGCGTGACATTCGTGGTCACGTAACTCGCATTTAACGCGCTCTTCCGCGGCGCGAGCGTGATCGTCTTCGCGATCTTTCCATCCGAGCTCGTGAACTTCCACCCGTTCGTCACCGACGCGGGCGTATAGACATCGTTCACGTATGTGAATGTTCCGGCAGGCACGGTGTTCGTCTTCACGAACCAATCCTTGAATCCGGAAGTGCGGTACGCGTTGACCGCGCCGTTTGTGAAATTGCCCGCGCCTTCATCTTCCGTTTCCACGCCGGCGTAGCTTGCGAAATTTCCTGCGACCTGTGACACGTATCCGGTATCGATGTCGCGCAACCACGCGCCCGTCATGCGGCCGCCCTGTTTTTCGAACAGCGCGAATAGGCGGTCGTTGTAGATGAGATATTCGTGCTCCCCATCAAGATCGACATCTTCATCTGCGACGACGACGCTGGTGTTGTAATTGCCGGCGCTGGCCGAATTCGCCCACGTATTCACCCGCGCGTAAATCGCCGCCGTGCGCGTCTGCGCCTGCGAAATCTTCGAGAATCCAGCGAGCGCTTGGTTCGTCCCGTCCGGATTGATGTAAGCGCCCGTGCTGTATTTGTTCAGGTCGTTGCTCGTCTGATTATGAAACGCGGTTTCGAATTCGGCCGCGTGCAAGGTCGCGCGAGCAAGCGAAAAGAGTCCGGTCGTCGCCGGCCCGGGCACAATTCCGTTCACCGCGTTCCAGCTAAGATCGACAATTCCATTTGTGCCTAACAATCCGAATGCCATCGGCACATTCACGTTGGTGCGAACGGAGAACACTTTCGTGCTCAAGCTTTCTTCCAGGCCAGAACCGAAATACCAGTGGTCGTAACCTTCCTCGGTCGCGTGATCGATGAAATCTTTCGACACATTCGGCAGCGTCAAACCCGTCCCGCGATTCACCGTGCCCCAGTTCGTGCTCGTGCCGCCGTTGGAATTAAACGCGACCTGCCCGCTCGCGATTTGATCCGGCGTGACGATGTCGATCCACGGATGACTCGCCAGCCACGCGATATTTTTGTCGTACGCATCCGCGTTCGCCTTCGTCGCGAAATCTTCCCATTGATTCAGGAACGTCACGACCTGGTCCTGCTGCGTGTCGCGCACTTTCCGGCTGAGCAATTGCCGCAACAACACCGGCAGTCCGTTGTCATCATTCAAAAACAACTGCGTGCTGATGCTGTCGTTGATCGCAAATGTCTTTGTGTTGTTGATCTGATTGATCCGGTAACCATCGCTCCCGAGCGCGGAGTTGCGGCCGAACCATTTAAAGACGTGCCGCATTTGATCGACAAACGTGTAGTTGTAGCCGAGTTCGGAAACTTTTTGCAGCACGCCCGAATCGGAGACGCGCTCCGGCGTCCAGAAAACATTCGGCGACGGCGCGTGGCCGTAGATTGAAGTCAGAAATCCATTCGCCAGGCCGACGTTGTCGATGTTGTACGCGCTCGGGAAATAATCGAGCATGTGATCGGAGAACGTCGTCCCGATAAGATCGACAATGTTATTGCCGATGAGATTGCCGATGCGCGCGTTCAGCGCCGGTCCGTCGCGGAAAGTATTTGTCGATCCAACTTTCGCCCATTGAATTGAGGAGGCGAGCGTTGGCGTCACGTGCAACGCGAATGGGACCGCGAACGCTTCGTGCGCATCGAGCACGCGATAATATCCCGCACCCGCACCGTTGTTGATGAGCGATTGCGTGACGCTGCCCGGCTGAATCGCCTGATTGCCGTGCAAGATCGACATCACCTTCACGCGCTTGCCGCGGTCGTTGTCCCCGTTAATGCCGACGTATTGATGCAAGACGCTATTCGCGCCCGCGATGTTCGCCTGGTCCTGCCAGTAGTCGCTCGCGATGCTGCTGTCGCGAATCGAATCGCGAATGTCGGAGCGCCCACCGATGTCGCCTGCGCCGACTGGACTGTTCTGCGTCCCATCGCGCGTCGTGAAAACCTGGTAGAGCAAATTATTCGCGTCGCCGTTCCAGCCGGCATCGATCAACGCCTGCCGACTAATCGAGAACTCCACCGCATCGAGATCGGAATTGTAATATGCCTTTTTGAATCCGTTAGGCGCAGTCTGATCGCGAATCGTAACGCCGACGAAAGTTTGACCGATCGCCGTGGTAT
>JBEEGX010000099.1:0-6795 GCA_041167105.1 Verrucomicrobiota bacterium | reverse complement strand
CGAAGATTGGGCGAACGCAAAACGATTTCGTCGACCGTGATCACGTTAAGATCGACATGGTACTTTGCTTCAGCCTGATCGAGATGAAGCTGAGTCAATTCCTCGATCTGCAAAATCTGGCCAAGCGCAACGAGCACGCTGTATTGCCGCAGTTGTCCATCGCGCAACGACATTTCACCGGCGCCGGTAAGCGCATTCGCATCGGCCGCCTGACCGCGTGCCGCAAAATTGCCGTCGAGCTTTCCCTGAATCGTGCCGGCCGGCCCGCCTGCTTGCCTAACGAGCTGGTCGGCATCGAGGCTGCGAAATTTAATGTTGAAATCGAAGGACGAATTCGGGGATTGCGGTTGGATGCTAAAGTTTCCATTCAAGTCACCGCCGGCGGCGTGTGCGGAAATTTTCGGGAGGTCCAGTTTGGCCGGCGCGTAACGGATCGGCGTTTGTAATTCGGTCAGCTCAAAACGGCCGCGCAAGGCCGCGTGATCGACGTTCGCCTGTCCGCGCAAAGTGGTGTCAGGATCGATTGTCGATCTAACATTGACGCCGTTGAATTTCGCGAGCGCAATTCCAGAGCGATTGAGAAATGTGAAATCGCCTCGCTTGATGTTGATATGTTGGACGATCGGCTTCGACCGTGGCGCACTCGGTTGGGGCGCAGCTCGCTCCATCGGCAATGTCGTCGATTCTGTCGGCGTGGTCGCCGGTTCGTTAGGCGATAACGGTTCTTGCGTCGTTTCCTCGCTCGCGACGGCCGCCGTTTCCTCGACTACAGCCCCGGGCAATCGCCATTTTCCATCGCGCGATTGTGGCCAGACAACGATTGGATCGAGGACTGCGACTTCTTTGATCGTGATTTTCTTTGCCAGCAAAGCCGCGAACTTGAGCCGCACTTGAAACGCGCGCGTCTCCAGAAAATTTCCACCCGGTGGCGCGGTCGCTTGCGGAATCGTTAGGCCGCTCAAACTCAATCCGCCCCAAGGCGTGACCGCGATGCTGCGAATGCGCACGGCCGTGCCCAAACGATGGCTGAGTTCCTGCTCAATGCGCGCTTGTGTTCCGCGGGATTGGACATACAGATTCGCGCCGATCAACACGATGACGAACAGCGCGACGACAACACAAAACAGAATGAGCACGAGGCGGAGCAACTTCGGCACGCCGGCAACGTTACCCAGCGCATGTTTGAAGAAAAGATGAATGACACGGTCGTGATTTTGAACCCGGCGGCGAATAGCGCTCGCGCGAGCCGTGAACGTGCGCGGATCGAGGCGCTGGCGGAAAATTGTCAGGTCTGCACCACCTCGGAACGCGGCGAAGCGGAGACGTTGGCGCGACATGCCGCGCGCGAAGGTTTCACCAAAATCGTGGCGGCGGGCGGCGATGGCACAATCAATGAAGTCGTTAACGGATTGGCCGGCACGGAATCGGTGCTCGGACTGCTGCCGATGGGAACGGTCAATGTGTTTGCGTCTGAACTTGGTCTGCCATCACACGATCTCGAATCGTGTTGGCGCGTGATCGAAGAGGGCCACACGCGCGTTGTCGATCTTCCGAACGCTAACGGAAAATATTTTGTGCAGCTCGCCGGCGTCGGGCTTGATGCGCAGGCGGTGAAAGAGACGAGCGCGAGTTTAAAACACAATTTCGGTCCGCTGAGTTACTTGATTTCCGCGGCGCAGATCGCGGCACGGCAACCGCCGCGATTGTTTATCGAATCGGACGGCCGCGAAAAAATGGAAGGCTCGTTCGTCCTCATCGGAAATGGACGCCGTTACGGTGGACCGTTCCCATTTTTCAAGCAGGCGATGCTCGATGACGGGCTTCTCGATGTGGTCGCGTTCAAGCAGCTGGGCTATTTCGAAATTCTCCGCTACCTCCAGGAGGTTTTCTTCAGCTCGGACATCCGCGTGCCTGAGATCGAATATTTCCAAACGAAACGCCTGCGCATTTCGAGCGATGAGGATGTGCCGGTCGAGCTCGACGGCGAACTGGTCGGCGCCTGCCCGGTCGAATTCGAGATCAGGGAAAAAACTCTACGCGTGCTCGCGCCGGCGCGCGATTGACTCACAACAAGATCGACATCGTTATTCGAGTGCGATAGCATCGGATCATGCGGTTGTCGGGGCGGAAATTTGCGGAAACAACCGGACATTGGACACGGCCACAGCGCGTCGTCCTCGTCACACTCATCGCCATCAATGTCGCGGTTTTCGTCGCGCAATTAGCCATCGACACGCTGTCTCCCGGATTCATCCGCGATTATTTGGCGATCAGCTATACGGGTGTGAACGACGCCTACAGTTGGCAATTCCTGAGCGCGATATTTTTGCACACCGGCCCGTGGCATTTCGTCGGCAACGTTTTCATTCTTTATGTGCTCGGGCGCGATCTCGAGACCATCATCGGCCCGCGGCATTTTCTGTATCTTTATCTCGCTGGGGCGGTCGGCGGTGAACTCGGCCATTTGTTTCTCATGCCGCGCGATTCCGTTCTTTATGGGTCCACCGGCGGAATCGCCGCCATCATTTGCGCATACGCAATCGTGTTGCCGGAGATGGAGCTAACATCGACAAGGTGGCTGCTGTTTCGTCCGAAAGCGAAACATCTCGCAGCCGGCGCCATCGTGCTCGCGCTCGTTTTGCTTTGCATCGATCGGTCATCGCGCGTCGCCCACAGCGCGCTGCTCGGCGGCTGTGTCGCCGGCTGGCTCTACGCGTCGCTGCTTGGATTTGGCGGAACATCGATGTGGCAACGAGCTCTTCGGCGGCGCCGTGAGCGTGCCCAACGTTTCGAGCAAATGAGCGTGGCAGAATTAATCACGCAAGAGATCGATCCGTTGCTCGAAAAGATTTCGCGACGCGGGCTGCGCGGCCTAACGAGGCGCGAACATCGCGCGTTACTGCGCGCGCGCGAGAAAATCGTCCGGACCGCCGGCGAGTAACGATTGGTTTCGCGCTGATTTCGCGCGATCTTCAGCGCGATGGAGGCGCAGCGCCGGTGGATTCGAGACAAAGCCAAAGCGTCGCCCAATCCGCCGCAGGTCGAAAACACGCTCATTGAGCTGAGCAAATCATGGCCGGGGACCGCAGGTTCACTTGTCGATCTTGTCGAAACGTTCCCGCTCGGCGCGAAAGCGCTCATGCATCTGCTCGCGGTTTCGACCGTTTGCGCCGCGCGTTTAGTTCAGCATCCGCAAATTCTCACTTGGTTGTCCGAACCAGATGTCACACTCGCTCCGCGCGATTCCGTGCAGATGCGCGCGGCATTACACGAATTCGCCGGCGAGGACATCGCGGCGGATGATTTTCGCGCGCTGCGACTTTGGAAAAATCGCGAGATGATTCGCATCGCTCTGCGCGAAATTGCGGATGTCGCGCCGCTCGAAGAAACCACGGCGGACTTGTCGCAGATCGCCGAGATTTGCATTCGGCTTGTCTATGAACATTGGGACGCACATCTGCGTCAGCGCCACGGCTCGCCTGAAGCGCAGTTCGCGATTCTCGCCTTAGGCAAACTTGGCGGCGCGGAATTGAATCATAGTTCCGATGTCGATCTTATCTTTCTTTACAGCGACGAAGGCCAACTCGCGCCGCATTTTTCGTATCACGAATTTTTCAATCGGCTCGCGGAAAAAATTCTCGCGACGTTCAACAGCACGCATGCGGATGGAAAACTTTTTCGTGTCGATCTTCGCCTGCGTCCCGAAGGCGGTTCCGGCCCGCTCGCGCGTTCACTCCGCAGCATGGAGTATTACTACAGCGGCTACGGCGAAACCTGGGAACGTCTCGCCCTGATCAAAGCGCGCGGCATCGCCGGCAATCGCGAGCTCGTTTACGAATTTCTGCGCGCGCACCAGCCGTTCATCTATCCGAAAATCGCCACGCCCGATTTGCTCGAGCAAATCGCGAACATCAAACAGCGCATCGAGCACGACGTCGTCGGCGTGGAAAAATTACATCGCGATGTAAAACTCGGCCGCGGCGGCATTCGCGAGATCGAATTCGTTGTTCAGACTTTGCAATTCATCCACGGCGCGCGTAACGCATTTCTGCAGGAAACGAGCACGCTCAAAGCGTTGCGCGCACTCGCCGAGCTCGAGCTCGTGCCGCAAAAACAGATTGTCGATCTTGACCGCGCTTACCGATTTCTTCGGCGGACCGAACACCGTCTGCAGATCGAAGCCGAGCAACAGACGCACACCATTCCGGAAAACGCCGAGCACCTGCAACGCATCGCCCGCAGTCTCGGCTTCGACTCCGCAAAGCAATTTAGTCGGGCGTTGGAGCGCGAAATGCGCAGCGTGCATGAAATTTTTCAGCATCTCGTAACGGCAGCGGTTCCAAACAAAACCCGTGACGCGCTCGGCATTTTTACTGATCAATCTCATGCTGCACGCGCGATCGACGAGCTTGAACGCGGCTCACGCGGCGCTCACGTCTCGGCCCGGACGCGCCAACTTTCGCGCAAGCTGCGGCCGCTTCTTCTCGATGCGCTGGCGCAAACCGTTGATCCGAACGCGACGCTAAATCACTTCGTGCGTTTCGCTGATGCTTACGGTGTGCGCAGCATGCTTTTCGAATTGCTGGTGGCGAATCCGCGTCTGCTCGAGCTGCTCACAAAAACTTTCGACGCCAGCCGTTTCGCCGCCGATTTGCTGGTGCGGAACCCGTCGCTTGTGGAAGAGACGACGCGAAGCGGCAATCTAGATTCGCGTATCGACGTCGCCACTCATCTGCGGCGACTAAGCGGCCTAACAAATGAAGATGTCGATCTTGCGCGAAGTTATCGGCAATCGGAGCTGCTCCGACTTTTACTGCGCGACGTTCTCGGTCTGGCCGATTTGGCGACGAACGTTCGCGAACAAAGCGATCTGGCTGAAGCGTGTTTGCTTTTCGTGAACGAGATTGCCGGTGGAAAAGATCTCACCATTGTCGCTCTCGGAAAATTTGGCGGACGCGAGCTGTCCTATGGCGCCGATCTCGATGTCATGTTTATCGCGGACGACGCTGCGGCCGCGCAAAAACTGCTCGCGATCACGGCGCAGCCGAGCGCGCACGGAAATTTGCCGCGCATTGACGCGCGTTTGCGACCGGAAGGTGACAAAGGTCCGCTCGTCATTTCGCTCGATGCCTTCGCGCGTTATCACGAAGGGCGCGGGCAACTTTGGGAAGTGCAGGCGCTGACGCGAGCGCGAACCATCGCCGGACCGCAGCAGAAGGAATTTCTCGAGCTCGCGCGCGGGATTTGGCGTCGCGCCGGTGAAGATGTCGATCTTGCAACGAAGATCGACAATATGCTCGAACGCATTCGACGCGATCGCGGCAGCGGTTCCGAGTTTCGCGATTTCAAAACTGGGACCGGCGGAATTGTGGAAGCGGAGTTTCTCGTGCAAGCGCTGCAGATGAGCGCAAACATTTGGGAACCGAACTGGGCACGCGCAGCCGAGCGATTGGTCGATGCGGGACATCTTTCGCAAGAAGACGTTGTCGATCTTCGCGAAAGTTATTTTGCCCTACGGCAGATCGAATCGGTCTTGCGCAGATACGACAACACCAGTGTCTCGACTTTACCTAACGAATGGAACACGCGGCGCTTTGGCGAGCGCGACAAATACATCGCTGCCCGCCGAAAAATTCACGAGCTGTATTGCCGCCGAGTTACCCGCGCAGAGTCAATGAGCGCCGAGCAATTTGAACACCTGTTGCAGGAGAAAAATACTCGCGAGCAAACCGGCTAACACTACCAGCACGAGAAGCGCGAGAATGCCGGCCACGAAAATCCAGTCGCTCGTGCGCGGTCGGCGCGGCATGTCGATGTGTTGCCGCAGCAAATCGTAATTGCGCCGGTTCGATTTGAACCAAAACGAGAACACATCGCCGAGACCGGGCACGATGCCGACGATTTCGTTGATCAAAATGTTCAGCGACATGCGCGCGAGAAGAATCTTCGGAACACCGCGTCGCGCAGCGGCGATCAATGCGAACGCGGACACAAAAGCAGAGCTTGTATCGCCGAGGCCGGGAATGAGACCAATGATTGGATCGAGGCCGAATCGAAATTTTGTTCCGGGAATTCGCAGAAACTCATCCATGACGAGCGCGAGCCATTTGAAGAGCGGCTCGATCGATGCGCGCCGCTGTTTTTCTTCCGGCGGGAGAACTTCCCACTCGATTTCTTGTAGCGGCGGTCTATGACCGCCGGTGTTTTGCAAGATCGACATGCGGTCGGCGGTCATAGACCGCCGCTACAGATTCGCGGTTAGCCCGGAATCTCTTTCAGCATCTGCGTGTTGGTCGGGAATTTCTTCACGAACATGAGCAAACGTTGAATCGCTTCTTCCGGTTTGTGGCCGGCGAGTCCGCGACGAATCAAATTGATCTTCTCCAGCTCCCACGGCTGCAACAGCAATTCTTCGCGCCGCGTCCCGGAAAGGAAAATGTCGATCGCCGGATAAATGCGCTGATCGCTGATCTTGCGATCGAGCACCATCTCCATATTACCGGTGCCTTTGAATTCCTGGAAGATGAGTTCGTCCATGCGACTGCCGGTATCGATTAACGCCGTGGCCACGATTGTCAGGGACCCGGCTTCTTCGGTGTTGCGCGCGGCCGAGAAAAGCTTTCTCGGAATTTCCATCGCGCGCGCGTCGATGCCGCCGCTCATGGTCCGGCCTCCTCCGCCGGTCGCGTTGTTAAAAGCGCGCGCGGTGCGGGTGATCGAGTCGAGCAAAATAAACACATCCTTGCCGGCTTCGACGAGGCGTTTCGCCCGCTCAACCGCGAGTTGAGCGATTCG
>JBEEGX010000098.1:0-37238 GCA_041167105.1 Verrucomicrobiota bacterium | reverse complement strand
CGGCTTTCCTGCCCCTTCTGGATGCATCCTTAAATCCTTTCCCCAGCGAACTGCGTGATCGCGTCTAGGATTTTCTGATCGACCGTCACCTGGCTTTCACCACCACGAACCGGTACGCGCAGGGAATGATCGCCCCCTTCGACCACATACAGCGAATTTTCCGCGGTCATTTGCGCGCGCACTTGGCCGAGTAGCTCGAGCGGGCACAGTGAGTCGCGCGTGCCTTGCACGAACAAAATCCGCGTGCGCAATTCGCGCAGAACTTCATCGCGGAGCTTGACGATGTCGCCACCGCCGCAGAGCGGATAGCCAAGGCAAATCACGCCCGCGACTTCTTCTTCGGGGGCGACATGGCAGCCGATTCGTCCGCCCATGCTTTTGCCGATCAAAAAAATGGGCGCATCTGTTTTCGCGCGAACGTTGGCGAGCGCGGCACGATGCGTCGCGATTAGCTTCGGAAGACGGTCGGGGTAACGCCGGCCCTCGCGCATATAGTCGTAATCGAATGTCTCCACTTCGCCGATTTCTTTGAGGCGCTGTTTCCAGGATTGCATCCACGGGTGTGACGAAGGCGCTCCGGCGCCCGGCGCGAAAAGGAAGAACGGTCGCGTTGTTGCTACATGTCGATCTTGCATATGCCTGTCCGGGTCGGACCGATCTTAATCGCCTTGTCGCGCCGCATCTGCGAACGCGATCTCACCGGATTTCGCGTCGAGCCTCGCTTCCTCCGGCGTTCCAAAAATCCGCGCGCGCCGTTCATCGAATTCACCCTCCCAGCGCGCCACCACCACGGTCGCGAGACAATTGCCGATCACATTCACGCTCGTGCGCGCCATGTCCATCAATTCATCCACGCCGAAAATAATCGCGACACCGATGGGCCCGAGCCCAGCCGGCACGAATGTGTTCAGTGTCGCCAGCAAAATGACGAGCGATGCGCGCGGCACCGCAGCCACGCCTTTGGAGGTCAACATCAACGTAAGCATCATCGTGATCTGTTGCCCTAACGACATGTGCCAGCCCATCGTCGTCTCGGCCGCTTGCGCGACGAACACGGACGCGACCGCGAGATACAAGGTCGAGCCATCGAGATTGAATGAGTAACCGGTCGGCATAACGAAGCCGACGATATGACGCGGCACGCCGAAGCGTTCCATTTGTTCCATCGCTTTGGGCAACGCCGATTCGCTACTCGTGGTCGCGAACGCGAGCGCGGCCGGCTCGCGCACGGCGCGAATGAATTGCCGCAACGGCACGCGCGCGATCCAGATGACCAAACCGAAGATCGACAAGAGCAAGATCGACAATGCGAGATAGAGCGAGCCGATGAGCTTGCCGAGATTCAACAGCACGCCGAGGCCTTGCGTCGCAATCGTGTGCGCCATGGCCGCGCCCACGCCGACCGGCGCGAACATCATGACGTAATTGGTGAACTTGAACATGACCTGCGACAAACTTTCCATCGCGCGCACGATCGGTTTTCCCTTTTCGCCGACGGCCGAAACCGCGACCGCGAACAACACTGAAAACGCGACGATTTGCAGCACGTCGCCGCGCACCATCGCGTCGACGACGCTCGCCGGAAACGCGTGCACCAGCGTTTCCACGAACGTTCTCGGATGATTCGTCGCGATCGTTTTGATCACGTCCGTGTTCGTCGCGCTCAAGGTCACGCCGATTCCCGGCTTGATGAAGTTGACGACCGCGAGGCCGATGAACAACGCCGCCGTCGTGACGATTTCGAAATAGATGATCGCCTTCAATCCCATGCGGCCGACTTTTTTCAGCGCGCCCGCGCCGGCGATGCCGACGACGATTGTCGAAAAAACGAGCGGCGCGATGATCGACTTGATGAGGTTGATGAAGATGTCGCGCAGGAAATAAACCGCGTTGCCCCAATCGGGCCGCAGCCAGCCGACGATCCCGCCCACGACGAGACCGATCATGATCTGCGTCGTGAGCGACGGGCGATACCATGGACGGCGATTCATTTCGTCCACAGATTACGCAGATTTACACAGATTTTGCCGAGTGAGTTTTTCAATCTGTGAAAATCTGCGCAATCTGTGGACATGTTTCTGTCGCATCTGGAATGCACCGCCTGCGGGTTGCGCCACGATTGGCGGCTGCTGCAAAATCTTTGCACCACTTGCGGCAAGCCTTTGTTTGCCATTGTCGATCTTGCCGCTCTAAAAAAACTCGACCGGTTTAACCGGTCAAGTTTGCGCGAGCGTGAGAAATCGTTGTGGCGGTATCGCGAAGTGTTGCCGCTGCCGGCGGATGTTGAGCCCATCTCGTTAGGCGAAGGCGGGACGCCGTTGTTGCGCGCGCAAAAATTCGCCGCAGATGACGATGTCGATCTTTGGATCAAGGACGAATCGCTCAACCCGACGCAAAGTTTCAAGGCGCGCGGAATGTCGGTCGCGGTTTCGATGGCGAAATATCTTGGCGCTACAAAACTCGCCGCGCCTTCGGCCGGAAACGCCGGCGGCGCGCTGGCGGCTTATGCGGCGCGGGCTGGTCTGGAAGCGCACATCTTTATGCCGCGTGATACGCCGCGCGCGAATATCATCGAAGCCCGCTCGTTAGGCGCACATGTCGATCTTGTCGACGGCCTCATCACCGATTGCGGCGCGGAAGTGGCGCGGCGCAAAGAGAAGGAAAGCTGGTTCGACATGTCGACCTTGAAAGAACCGTATCGCGTCGAAGGAAAGAAAACGCTCGGCTACGAAATCGCCGAGCGGCTCGATTGGAAATTGCCCGACGTCATTTTGTATCCGACCGGCGGCGGCACCGGCCTCATCGGAATGTGGAAAGCGTTCGACGAAATGGAAGCGCTCGGCTGGATCGACAATCACCGGCCACGCATGTTCGCGGTGCAAGCGAGTGGATGTGCTCCGATCGTACGCGCATTCGAGCGTGGCGAAAAATTCGCGGACGAATTTCCGAACGCGCACACGATTGCGTCCGGATTGCGCGTTCCGAAAGCGATCGGCGATTTCATCATGCTGAAAATCCTGCGCGCATCGGACGGCGGCGCGATCGCGATTGATGATGAAGAGATGATCCGAACCGCGCGGGAAGTCGGCGCCAGCGAAGGAATGTTCGCCGCGCCGGAGAGCGCGGCCTGTTTCGCTGCGTTCAGGAAATTGCGCGCGTCGGGCAAGATCGACAACGGCGAACGTGTGGTGATTTTCAACACCGCCGCCGGCACCAAGTACCTCGACCTCTACTCGCGTTAAGAATTTTTTTTCGTCACGCAATCGCGGAAAACTTTCTCGCGTTTTCGAAAATAAAATTACCGCGTCGCGCGGCGCAGGAAATTTCGCACGAAGACTTTATGTCGATCTTGCGCGGATGATTCTCGGTGAATTCGCGAGAAAGTCACAACGACTCGCCGGGCCAGAGCGAAAAAGAGTTTTCATAAACACACGACCGCCATGCGGCGCAGGCGCGAAGATTAGGAAAGTTCGATCTTCAGCCCGGGCATTCCGGGCGGAGGCATTCGGTCTCCGAAGATCGACAACCAATACCAACCAGCCGGTTGTTTACCTGGGGCAAGCGGCAGTAAATAAGGAGAACTGTAACTATGTTTAGTCGCTCAATTATCAGAATCACACTTGCTGGCTTCGCCCTCGTGGCACTGACCATCTTCGGATCGTCTGTTGCTTGGGGACAGGCTTCCGGTGCAAACTTCACGGCCGCCGTGGACAACACCGTCTGCTCAGTCAATTCTGCGACCGGCGCATTCCTTGGTAGCCCGTTTACTCAGGCTGAAGGAGGCGCGCTGGCGATTCAGATCAAGCTGCCTAACTCAAGCCCCGGATTGCTTGTGACGCCGTCACTGGTGACCGGCCTGTATAGCAACACGTTGTCAACGGGCTCAGGCATGGACAGCACGCAGCACCAGACGGCCGCGATCGTGGTCCAGGTGACCGATACCGTTAATGGACAAACGGTGGACCTCACGCCAGATAACACCTGCGTCGTCACTAACACGCAAGGCACGCAATGTGGGACAATCTACGACGAGCGATTCCAAGCGCTCAATACGGTCATAGGTTCGGACGAATCCGTTCAGTTAATTCTGAGCACGCTGTCCGCTCACAGCTTTAATTTCACCAGAGGCCAGGTTCCCGGTGGCATTCACACAGTCAAAATGAATTGGTGGTTCGGGTGCGACGATGGAACGGGCACGCTTCGCACGTCGGCTTGCAAAAGTACATTTGCGCCTAATACCGCAGCCGCTTGCGCGGGTCCCGGGACTCTTACTGTCACGCAGGTCCAAGATTTCCGGCACAGCACGCAAATCCAGACCACTGGCCCGTAATTCGGGATCTGGCTTAACTAAAATCGGCAGGCGTGCCTTGCGCCTGCCGATTTTTTTATTCTTCGCCGTCGAAGTAATCGATCGCTTCGCCGCGCATGAGTCGCCGCCGCGGGGAACGCACGAGCCACTTCTTGCTGTCGGGATAGTAACCGGATTCGCCGATCGGATTATTGGCGATGACCATGACGACAAGATCGACATCTCCATTGTTGGTGAGCTGATGCGGCTCGCCCGGTTTGAAAATGAAGGCGTCGCCGGATTCGATCGGCGTCGTGCCGCCGTCATGCCTAACGACGCCTCGGCCGGATAGGACGTGATACATTTCCCATTGCGCGCTGTGTGAATGGTAAATGCAGGGCGTTTGGCCGGGTGCGACGCGCAGGATTTCGAGATCGAATGGATGTCGATCTTGCAGATCGGTGGAATTTTCTTTGCGGCCGAGCGCGATGGAAACGCTTTTGCCGAAGCCGGCGAATTTCCCTTTCGGCGAAACCCACGAATCTTCCGCGATGTCGGCGAGATTAATTTTCTTCACGCGAACAAAAACATCGCGACGATCGCGAGCAGAAAATACGGCACGAGCACGGCGGCGCCGGCGTATTCCTTGGCCATGCGTTGGCCGAAGAACAAACACAAGATCGACAACGCGGACATGACCGCGCCGTAAAACGCCAGGCTCGGATTTCGCGAAACAATGATGAGGCAGCAACCGATTGCGCTGAGCGCGCCGGCGATGAGTTCCAGAATCGTGATGACGGTGACGAGGAGCGGGACCATTCCGGCGAGCGGACTTTTGGCGAAATGTCCGCTGAGCCATTCGAGGTTCCCGCGGCGATCGATTATTTTGTCGATGCCGGATTGCAGAAACAAAATCGCGAGAAACGCGGAGACGAAAATTTGAGCGAGATAGGCAGCGTGCGGAGTGAACATGCGGGAATTGTAGCGGCGCTCTGTGAGCGTCGCCATTTATCTCGAACATTTTGCGACGGTCACAGACCGCCGCTACAGCGGAGTCTTATTGTCGATCTTGCAACGCGTCGAGCAGGCGATCGATGAACGGCACTTGCGCCGGATTCATTTTGCGGCGCGCAAGATCGACATCGAAAAACTCGGCGCGATCGACTTCGGGGAACTCGCGCATTTCGCCGGAGCGCGGCGGCCACTCGCATTGGAATGTGTTCGAGCGCAAAACGAAATTGTCAGGCAAATCGCCTTCAAATGCCCAGCCGTGCACGACCTTGCCGCCTTTTTGCGTGATGTTGTCGAGCTCGATCCACTCTTCGGATTTCGGCGCGAAGCCGATCTCCTCTTCGAATTCGATCTGCGCGCGTTTGAACAAATCTTCATCCGGCATTTCCGGGACGCCCTTGGGAATAGACCAGGTGCTTTCGTCCTTGTTGCGGAAGAACGGTCCGCCAGGATGCACGAGCAAGATGTCGATCTTATCGTTACGGCGGCGAAACATGAGCAGGCCAGCGCTGAGTTTATTCATGAATCGATGTCGCATTGTCCGCGGCGAGATTTTAATTTCAACCGATGGGTGACGAAGCCGCCGAGATTTCCCAACCGGAGATTGCGCATGTGTTGACGATCGATGTCGTCGGCTACTCGAAGTTGCTCATTGATGCGCAGACGAAATTGATGGCCGAGCTGAACGATGTGGTTCGGCAAAGCACGCGCTTTCGTGTCGCGGACGCGGCCGGGAAATTGATTCGATTGCCGACGGGCGATGGAATGGCGCTCGTCTTTTTCAGCAGCGAACCGGAAGCGGCGATGGAATGTGCGGTCGAGATCGCGACCGCGTTGAAAGCTCGCGCAAACTTGACCGGTTTAACCGGTCAAGTTGCGAATGAGGAGGAAGGCGTGCGGGAGATCAAGGCGCGGATGGGCATTCACAGCGGGCCGGTGAATCGCGTTGTCGATCTTAACGAGCAGCCGAATGTGGCCGGCGCGGGCATCGACATTGCGCAGCGGGTGATGGATTGCGGCGATGCCGGTCACATTTTGTTGTCCAAACGCATCGCCTACGATCTCGCGCCGTTGTCGCGTTGGAACGCGCATCTTTATGAGCTCGGCGAAATGGAAGTGAAACACGGCGAGAAAATCTCGCTGGTGAATTTTCACAACGACGCGGTCGGCAACGCCGAGGTGCCGCTCAAGATCAAACGCGCACGCGCGGAAACTGCACGGCGGGAGAAGTTGAGCTCGTTACGGCGGCAGTTGTTAGGCGCGGCGTTGTTATTGTCGATCTTAGCGATTGCCGGCGGCATTTATCTTTACGCGAAACGCGCGACGCATGTCGAACCGGCGACGCCGCCAGCGCCGCCGGACAAAAGTATCGCGGTGCTTCCGTTCGTCGATCTTAGCGCGGCGCGCGACCAGGAATATTTTTGCGACGGGATCAGCGAAGAGATTCTCGACTCGCTCGCGAAAGTGGAAGGCCTGCGCGTGGTCGCGCGCACGTCGTCGTTTTCATTCAAGGGCAAGAACGCGGATGTGAGCGAGATCGGCCGGAAGTTGAATGTGGCGAGCGTGCTCGAAGGAAGTTTGCGGCGGGAAGGAAATCGCATTCGCGTGGACGCGCGCCTCATTAGCGCCGGGAATGGTTTCGAAGTGTGGTCGGGCAAGATCGACAAGGAGATGCAGGGCGTGTTCGCGATGCAGGACGAAATCACGCGCGCGATTGTCGATGCGTTAAAGATAAAGCTCGCGGGGGTTCCGCGCGTTCGCCCGCCGCAGAATAGCGAAGCTTACGATTTATACCTGCAAGGTCTTTTCTTCTCGAACAAGAGCGACGAGGAAAGTTTACGTAAAAGTCTCGATCTGTTTCGGCGCGCTCTCGAGCGCGATCCAAAACTTGCGCGCGCGTGGACTGGAATTGCCAAGGACTGGAGCTGGCTGGCCGACGCGTATGTGCGACCGCTCGATGGGCATCCGCGCTCGCAGGCGGCGGCGCTGAAAGCGCTCGCGCTCGATGAACGCGACCCGGAGGCGCACGCATACTTCGGAGAGACAAAGCGCATTTTGAATTACGATTTCAAGGGCGAGGGAGCCGAACTGAAACGCGCTCTCGAGATCGATCCAAACTCGGCGCCGGCGCATCTCTTCATGGCGTTGTATCAAAGCGTCGACGGAAATCGCGACGACGCGATCAAGGAAATCCGCACGGCCATTCGGCTCGATCCGCTATCACCGCTCATCGGAACAATGGCGGTCTACATTTATGTGGCGAACGATCGCCTGGATGAAGCGTTAGCCGAAGCGAAGCGCACGATGGAGATCGACCCGAACTACATTTATTTCGAGCCGAACCTGGCGCTGGTTTATCGCGAGCAAGGAAAGTTGCGCGAAGCGCTCGAAATTTATCAGCGCCTGGAGCAAACGCGGCACGAACCCTCCGGCGGACTTGCCATCACTTATGCGCGACTTGGGCGAAAGGAAGAGGCACGCAATTCCCTGCGGGAATTAATTCGCGTCGCCAACAGCAAATATTTTGCGGGCGAAGTGATCGCGTCGGTTTACGTTGCGCTCGGAGAGAACGACGAAGCGATGCGTTGGATTAATCGCGCGGTCGAAGAACATTCCGGCGCGATTCACGGAATCAGTGTCGCACGCGAATTTCGACCGCTGCGTTTCGACCCGCGTTTCGCCGAGGTCTTGCGCCGTATCGGGCTCGATCCCGCAAAAATTTTGCAAGATCGACAATAAGCGTCGTAGCCGCGCCCGCTGGGCGCGGAGCCGCAGCTAACGCAGCGGCTACAACATTACTTCTTCGACTTTTTCGGCTTCGGTTCTTTCGCGGGCTTCTTCGCCGCTTCGCCCGGCCGATATTCTTCCTGCTCGGCCGCGGCAAAAGCCTTCTCGAGACCGACCATGTCTTCGCCCGGTCGCAAGGTGTCGAATTGCTCGGCTTCGCGGCGCAAGTCTTCTTCCGAATAGTTCGCCGCTTTGATCGACAATCCGATTCGACGTTCGATTTTGTCGACCTTGATCACGCGCGCTTCGACTTCCTGGCCGACCTTGAGCACGTCTTTCACTTTCGCGACGTGGTTTTCGCTCAGCTGCGAAATGTGCACGAGCCCATCGATGTCGTTCTGCAATTCCACGAACGCGCCGAAGCTCGCGAGCTTGGTCACTTTGCCCGTGACCAAATCACCGATCTTGTATTTCTCGTCGATGTTCTTCCACGGATCGTCGCTCAGTTGTTTAATGCCGAGACTGATGCGCTGGTTCGTTTTGTCGATGTCGATCACTTCGGCTTCGACTTCATCGCCCTTCTTAAACATCTCGCTCGGATGATTGATCTTGCGCGTCCAACTCAAGTCCGAGACGTGAATCATGCCATCGATGCCTTCATCCAGCTCCACGAACGCGCCATACGCGGTCATGTTGCGGATCTTGCCTTTGACGCGGCTGCCGATGGTGAATTTCTTCTCGATTTCATCCCACGGATTCGATTCGAGCTGGCGCAGGCCTAACGAAATCTTCTGCTCGTCTTTGTTGACCCCGAGCACGACCGCTTCCACTTCCTGGCCGACGCTGAGAATGTCCGACGGTCGCATGATGCGTTTCGTCCACGACAATTCGGAAACGTGAATAAGACCTTCGACGCCTTCTTCCAATTCCACGAACGCGCCATACGGAACGAGGTTCGTGATTTTGCCTTTGACCTTCTGCCCCGCCGGAAATCGCTCTTCAATCTGGTCCCACGGATTTTTCTGTGTCTGCTTCAGGCCTAACGAGACGCGCTCTTTCTCCTTGTTAATGTCGAGCACGACCACTTCGAGTTGCTGGCCCACTTTGACCAGCTCGCTCGGGTGACCGAGCCGACCCCAGGTCATGTCAGTGATGTGGAGCAAACCGTCCATGCCGTCGAGATCGATGAACGCGCCGAAGTCGGTGAGATTTTTCACCGTGCCGTTGACGCGATCGCCGACTTTGACGCCTTCCAAAAACTTCTGCCGCTTCTCGCTTCGCTCCTGCTCGATGATCTCGCGCCGGCTCAGCACGACGTTGCGCCGGTCGTCGTTGATTTTGACGATCTTGAAATCGTAAGTGTTCCCGACGAACTGCTGCAGATCTTTCGGCGGCACGATGTCGATCTGCGACGCCGGCAAAAATGCTTCCACGCCGATGTTCACCATCAGTCCGCCTTTGACCACGGATTTCACTTTACCTTTGATCAAGCCGTCGCCCTGAAACACGCCCGCGATCTTGTTCCAATTCTGCCGATACGCCGCCTTCTCCTTCGAAAGAATGACCATGCCTTCGTCGTTCTCGAGTCGCTCGAGCAACACGTCGACCTCGTCGCCGACTTCGAGATGTTCCACGTCGTCGAACTCACTGATCGAGATGACGCCTTCGGATTTGTAGCCGATGTCGACGAGCACTTCGCGCGGTCGCACTTCGAGAATTCGTCCTTTGACGATCGAACCCTCCCGAAAATCGGGCATCGGTCTCGACATCAATTCCTGCATTTGGGTCATATATAAATAGGCGGCTCCTTTAAGCCGGAGAAATCCCGCCGCGAGAAGCAGCGGAAAAACGGGACGGCACAGTAGGCGTTTTCGCGCAACCGGTCAACTGATTGAACCTTGCGCCTTTGTCCGGTAGCTTAAGCGCACATGTCGATCTTGAAGATGTCGATCTTGTCCGCATTCGTGGCCGCGACTTTGGGGGCGCAGGACGAGCTCGACACTAAACTTGTCCGCCGAGACTCAGCTGAAGAAACCGTGCGCGCCGCGATCAAATCGCCGGACATGAGCGTGGTCCATCTGTGGGCGCCGTGGTGTTCGAATTGCCAGACGGAATTGAAAAGCGGCGGCTGGACGAAAATGGTGAAAGAAAATCCACAGGTGAAATTTTATTTCGTCTCGGTTTGGAACAACGGCGGCGACGGCAAGTCGATGCTCGCGAAATTCCAACTCGCCGACCAACCGAACGTCACCATCGTAGCTGATCCTGGCCCGCGCACCGGTGATACGAAGATTAAACAATTCGCCGGCATGCCGGTCTCGTGGATTCCGACAACGTGGATCTACAAAGGCGGCGACCTGCGTTACGCGCTAAATTACGGCGAAGTGCGATTCGACGTGCTGCAACAATTTCTCGAGGACAGCAAGTCGGAGTGGTCGCACAAGGGCGAACCGAAACTCGAAGAATGACGACCGCCGCCATTTCGCCGAGCAGCGCGAAAATTAAATTCCGTCTAGCCGGCGGCGCGCAGCCGCTCATTCTGTTGCCGGTGCACGTGAACGGCCGCGGGCCGTTTGATTTCATACTCGATACGGGCGCGGGAACTTCGTTGCTCACGCCCGAGCTGGCGAAACAACTCGAGATCAAAACCATCGGTTCGAAGGAAGGCCAGAGCGCCGGCGGCGCGGTCGCGGTCTCGCTCGCGAAAGCCGATTCGTTAGCCGTCGGCGAACTGCGCATGGAAGATGTCGATCTTGGCGTTGTCGATCTTGCACAGGTCGCGCAGACGATCGGTTCGAAAATCGACGGCGACCTCGGCTATAATTTTCTCAAAAATTTTCGGCTGATAATCGATTACGACGCCTGCGAACTTCGTTTCGAAGATCCGCTCCGCGTCGAAAGCTTCGGCCGCACCCCCAGAGCCCAAGTCCCGATTCGCCTCGCACATCCGGCCAAACCACTCATCCTTGTCGACGTTCACGCGAACGGTCGCGGCCCGTTTCAATTCGCCATCGATACGGGCACATCGACGACTGCGATCACGCCACAGCTGGCAAAGAAACTTGGTCTGAAAACCCAGTCGATCGGCGCTGGCACGACCGCTGGCGCAGATGTCGATGTTGCGGCTGGTTCGTTGAAGTCATTTCAGCTCGGCGGTGCTAAGATCGACAAGATGACGGTCGTGGTCGCCGACTTTTTTGAGATGTTAAGCAACGCCATCGGCGCGAAACTCGACGGCATCATCGGCTACAATTTTTTGCGCCAGTTCAAAGTGGTGATCGATTACCCTAACGAATCCCTGAGTTTGTTGTGAGCCTGCTCGACATTCCACCGGCGCCTTCGCTCACCGGCAAAAAGCCGCCGGGCATTCTCGCGTGCATCGGCGACACGCCTCTCGTTGAAATAACGCAGATCGACACCGGCCCGTGTCAGTTGTTCGTGAAGCTCGAAAGTCAAAATCCGACGGGCTCGATTAAAGACCGCGTTGCACTGGCGATGATCGAAGCGGCCGAGCTCGATGGTTCGTTGAAACCCGGCGGCACCGTGATCGAAGCGACTGCCGGCAACACGGGCCTTGGTCTCGCGCTCGTCGCTGGCGCGAAAGGTTACCGCGTGTTGCTTGTCATTCCCGACAAAATGTCGCAGGAAAAAATTTTCCATGTGCGCGCGCTCGGCGCCGAAGTGCGCATCGTTAGGTCGGACGTCACGCGCGGTCATCCGGAATATTATCAGGATGTCGCCGCGCGTTTGGCCGAAGAAATTCCGGGTGGCTTTTACGTGAACCAGTTCGGTAATCCGGCCAATCCGCTCGCGCATGAAAGATCGACAGGTCCGGAGATCTGGGAGCAGATGCGGCACGATGTCGATGCGGTGGTGTGCGGCGTCGGCTCCGGCGGAACGTTGACCGGACTCGGGCGTTTTTTTAATCGCGTGAAACCGCGGCGCGGAATCGAAATGATTCTGGCCGATCCGACCGGCTCGATTCTTTTCGAATGGGTCAAGACCGGCAAGCTCGTCGAGTCCGGCAGTTGGGCGGTCGAAGGCATCGGCGAAGATTTCGTTCCCGAAATCGCCGACATGTCATTCGTGACCGACGCGTTCGAGATCGACGACGAAGAAAGTTTCGCGACCGCGCGCGAGCTTTTATGCAAAGAAGGAATTCTCGGCGGTTCATCAACCGGTACGCTACTCGCCGGCGCGCTGCGTTATTGCCGGCAACAAACGAAACCGAAACGCGTCGTCACCTTCGTCGCCGACACTGGAAATAAATACTTGTCGAAAATGTACAACGACTTTTGGATGGCGGAGCAGGGATTCCTCCATCGCGCGCCACAGGGCGACTTGAGCGATGTCATCTCGCATCGCTACGAAGCGGGCGAAGTCGTGACGGTCGGGCCTAACGACACGCTGCTCACCGCGTTCAAGCGCATGCAGCAGGCCGACGTTTCGCAACTGCCGGTTGTCGATGAACGCGGTCGCGCCATCGGCATTCTCGATGAATCCGACATGCTCGTGAAAGTTCATCGCGACCCGACGCATTTTAACGGCGCGGTGCGTGATGCCATGACCGATAAACTCGAAACGCTGCCGCCGAACGCGAACTTCAACAACTTACTCGAAGTGTTCGATCGCGGCCGCGTCGCCATTGTGATGGACGGCGACAAATTTCTCGGACTGATCACGCGCAGCGATTTGCTTTCGTATCTGCGGCGGCACATGCCGAAAACAGCCGCGCCGACCGAGCGCGAATATTTGTAAGATCGACAATCGCAAGATCGACATGAACAAACAAAAAGGATTCGCCACCCGCGCCATTCACGCCGGCCAGGAACCGGACCCGACCACCGGCGCAATCATGACGCCGATTTACGCGACATCGACTTACGTCCAGGAAAGTCCGGGCAAACACAAAGGCTTCGATTACGCGCGCTCGATCAATCCCACTCGACTCGCCTACGAAAAATGCATCGCCGATCTCGAAAGCGGCACGCGCGGATTCGCATTCGCCTCCGGCCTAGCCGCGATGTCGACCGTGCTCGAATTAATCGATAGCGGTTCGCACGTCGTCGTCAGCGACGATCTCTACGGCGGCACATTTCGTTTGTTCGACAAAGTGCGCGCGCGGTCGGCGAACCTCGAATTCACCTATGTCGATCTTACCGACGCATCGCGCTTCGAGAGCGCGATCAAAAAGAACACGCGCATGGTTTGGATCGAGACACCGAGCAATCCGCTTTTGAAAATTATCGATCTCGAAGCAATCGCGAAAGTCGCGCGCGAAAATAAAATTCTCTCCGTCTCCGACAACACCTTTGCCAGTCCGTGGATTCAACGGCCGATCGAGCGCGGCTTCGACATCGTGGTCCATTCGGCGACGAAATATTTGAACGGACATTCCGACACCGTCGGCGGCGTCGCCGTTGTCGGTGAAGAGAAAGACCTCGGCGATCAAATGTGGTTCCTGCAAAATTCTATCGGCGCCATCGCCGGCGTCTTCGACAGCTTCCTCGTCATGCGCAGTTTGAAGACGCTGGCGCTGCGCATGGAACGGCATTGCGGGAATGCGCTCGAGATCGCGCGCTGGCTCGAGGAACAGCCGCAGATCGAGAAGGTGATGTATCCCGGCTTGAAATCGCATCCACAACACGATCTGGCGCGGACGCAGATGGCGGCGTTTGGCGGAATGGTGTCGATCGTTCTCAAGACCGATCTCGAAGGCACAAAACGTTTTCTTGAAAACACCAGTTTGTTCTCGCTCGCGGAATCGTTAGGCGGCGTCGAGAGCCTGATCAATCATCCCGCGCTCATGACCCACGCTTCCGTGCCGAAAGAAAAACGCGAAGCGCTCGGCGTCGGCGATTCGCTCGTCCGGCTTTCGGTCGGCGTCGAAGACGTGCGCGATTTAATCGACGATCTGCAATTCGCTTTCGAAGCGATCTGATGGGCAATTCGTTCGGCCAGCTTTTTCGCGTCACCACTTTTGGTGAATCGCACGGCGGCGGCATCGGCGTCGTGATCGACGGTTGTCCGCCGAAGATCGACGTCGACATCTCGGACATTCAACGCGAGCTCGACCGGCGACGACCGGGGCAAAGCGCGATCACGACGCAACGCAAAGAAGAAGATGTTTGCGAAATTCTTTCCGGCGTGTTCGAGGGCAAATCGTTAGGCACGCCGATCGCATTGCTCGTGCGCAACAAGGACGCGCGGCCAAATGATTATGTCGATCTTGCAAAAACATTTCGCCCGTCGCACGCGGACTTCACGTATCAGGCGAAATATGGAATTCGAAACTGGCAGGGGGGCGGTCGCGCCTCCGCACGCGAAACGATCGGCCGTGTCGCAGCCGGCGCGATCGCGCGCAAAGTGTTGCAGCGGTTTTATCGCAAGATCGACATCGTCGCTTACGTGACGCAGGTGCACGAGATCGCGGCTAAGATCGACAAGGTGAAAGTGAAGCGCGGCGACGTGGACGCGAACATCGTGCGTTGCCCCGACAAAGCTGCCGCGAAAATGATGACGCAGTTGATCGAGCAGACACGCGACGCCGGCGATTCGTTAGGTGGCGTGATCGAATGCGTCATCCGAAATCCGCCAGCCGGATTAGGCGAACCGGTGTTCGACAAACTCGACGCCGATCTGGCAAAAGCGATGTTGAGTTTGCCAGCGACGAAAGGATTCGAGATCGGTTCCGGATTTTCGGCAACGCGCATGCGCGGGTCCGAACACAACGACGCCTTCGAAATGCGCGGCGGCAATGTGCGAACATCGACAAATTGGTCCGGCGGAATGCAGGGCGGCATTTCCAATGGCGAAGACATTTATTTTCGCGTCGCGTTTAAACCGACAGCCACGATCGCGCGCGAACAGAAAACCGTGACGACTTCGCGAAGATCGACAACGATCGCCGCGCGCGGCCGTCATGATCCCTGCGTCTTGCCGCGCGCGGTGCCGATGGTCGAAGCGATGGCCGCGCTTGTATTGTGCGATCATGCATTGCGACAGCGCGCGATCGCGCCCGAAAAATGAATCCGGCTATTCAACCAATTTCCGGTTCGCCCTTGTGGCAGCTCGCGTTCATTTCGTTCGCGGTCGTTTTGATTTTGTTCGAGATCGTGCGCGGATGGCGACGGGGGTTGGCGCGGCAGCTCGCGCGATTAGGCGCTCTCATCGGCGCATACGTGTCCGCGTATTTCGTCGCGCCGGCGATCGCGCCCTTCATCGCGCCATTCGCCAGAGTGCCGGAATTCATCATGTCGATCTTAGCGGGCGCAATCATCGCACTTTTTGTTTACGCCGCGATCAACGGTCTGGGCGCACTGCTCTTTCGCCGCACCGGGCAACACGATTCCGCATTAGTTAGACTGATCTACGGTATCAGCGGCGCGTTACTCGGCATTTTCTTCGGCGCGTTTTTGGTCTGGCTTCTCGTCGTCGGCGTGCGCTCGTTAGGCGCTCTGGCCGATAATCCGGCGCAACAACAGGCGGCCGCCCAACCGGCGCCCGCATCGCAGCGCGCGTTACACGCGGTGGATGTGCGCCGCGGCACGTTGAACGAGCCAGCGGACGAACCGTCGGTCTTAACCAGCATCGCGCGCCTGAAAAATTCTATTGAGATGGGAACAGTCGGCGATCTGGTCAAGCGCGCCGACGTTGTGCCGACGAACACGTATGAGACGCTCGGAAAACTTGGCCAGGTCGTTTCCAGTTCCGAACGGGCCGAACGGTTCCTATCGTTTCCGGGCGCGCGAGAATTAAGCGAGCATCCGAAGATCGTCGCGCTGCGTGACGATGCCGAAGTTGCGCGGCTGATCGAGCAGGGCCGCTATCTCGATCTTCTGCAGAACCAAACTGTGCTCGACGCTCTGAACGATCCCACGCTGTTGCAGCAGGTAAAGAAATTCGATCTGCAACGCGCGCTCGATTACGCGATCGAGGGTCCGCTACGGCCGCGATGAATCACATCGCAAGCATTGGGCTCGAAGTTCACGTGCAGCTCAAGACGCGGTCGAAAATGTTTTGCGCGTGTGCGGTCGAATTCGGCGCCGGGCCTAACGAACACACGTGCCCTGTTTGTCTCGGCTTGCCGGGTGCGCTGCCGGTGATGAATCACGAAGCGCTGCGGCTGACATTGCACACAGGGTTGATGCTCGATTGTGACATTGCGCCGACATCGAAGTTCGATCGCAAAAATTATTTTTATCCCGACATGCCGAAGAATTATCAAATCTCGCAATACGATCTGCCGCTGTGCACGAACGGCCACGTCGCATTGCCTGACAGGGAAGTGCGACTCGTTCGCATCCATCTCGAAGAAGACGTAGCGAAGAGCTTTCATTTCGAATCGACCACCGGGATCGATTTCAATCGCGCCGGCACGCCGCTGATGGAAATCGTGACGCAGCCGGAAATTAATTCGCCGGAGGAAGCATTCGCGTTTCTCGCGTCGCTCAAACAAATCCTGATCAACGGAGGCGTGAGCGATGCGGATATGGAAAAGGGACAGTTGCGTTGCGATTGCAACATTTCCGTTAGGCCGGAATCGCAGGCCGAGCTCGGCGCCAAGATCGAGATCAAGAACATGAATTCGATCAGCGGTGTGCGACGCGCGCTCGCCTTTGAGTTAGATCGACAATCGCATTTGCTCGAACGCGGGGAAACGCTCGAGCAGGAAACGCGCGGCTGGGACGACGATACCGGCGAGACCTTTCTCATGCGCACGAAAGAATCGGCACACGACTACCGATACTTCCCCGATCCCGATCTTGTGCCGGTAAAAACGGATTCGTTAGTCGCTGAAGTACGTCCGCGCATTCCGGAACTGCCTTCGGCGAAACGCGCGCGTTTCGTCGAGCAATACGAGATCACGCCGTATGACGCCGCCGTGTTGGTGGACGATGTCGATCTTGCGCGGTATTTCGAAAGCGCGGCCAAAGGCGCGACGAAGCCGAAGCAAATCGCGAATTGGATTTTGAATGATCTGCAAAGCGCGTTAAGCGCTGAGGACAAGACGATCAACGATTGCACGATTCCGCCGGAAGCATTGCGCGAACTGATTGCGTTGATCGACAACGGCCGCATCAGCGGCAAACAAGCGAAGGAAGTTTTTGCCGAGATGTTTGTAAGCGGCAAAAGCGCGGACGAAGTTGTTCGCGCAAAAGGAATCGAGCAACTGAGCGATGCAGGCGCGCTGGAAAAGATGTGCGACGAAGTCATCGCGAAAAATCCCAAGCCGACGGCGGATTTCAAAGCCGGCAACGCGGCGTCGCTGAATTTTCTGACCGGCCAGGTGATGAAGTTGTCGAAGGGAAAAGCGAATCCGCAATTAGTCGGCGAGATTCTGCAGCGGAAGTTGAAGTAAGTGCGCGTCCTCATTGCGCCCGACAAATTCAAAGGCGTGCTGAGCGCGCGCGAAGTCGCTGAGACCGTTGCGGCTGGTCTGCGCTATGTTTTGCCGAACGCGAAGATCGACATCGTACCTTTGGCCGATGGCGGTGAAGGCACGGCGGAAATTATTTCCGAGGCACTGCGAGGAACGTGGCGAAGTTGTTCCGCGCACGATCCGTTAGGCCGCGAAATCACGCCGCAATATGCGTGGGTCGAGAATCGCAAGCTCGCGGTGATGGAGATGAGCGAAGCGGCCGGAATGCGGCGCGTGCAAAACGAAAGGGTAGATGTCGATCTTGCGACGACATTTGGCGTCGGCGAAATGATTCTCGACGCATCGCGCCAAGGCGCGCGCGAAATCATCATCGGTCTCGGCGGCAGCGCGACGAACGACGGTGGCTTCGGTATGGCGCGCGCACTTGGCTTTAAGTTTTTTACCGATGACCGCTTAAAGCGGTCGATCGCTGAATTGGCGAAGTTAACGCGAATCGAGAAGCCGAAGCAGTTGGCGTTGCCGAAGATCGTCGCGGCGGCGGATGTGCGCAATCCGTTGTTAGGCGAAAACGGAGCGACGCGCGTGTTTGGGCCGCAAAAGGGAGTGACGCCGGATAAGATCGACATGTTCGAACGCGCATTGACGCGGCTGGCCGATGTGGTGACGGCGGAATTTCATTTCGACTTTCGCGAAACGCCGAGCGCGGGAGCGGCGGGCGGTTTGGGATTTGGGCTCGCGAGTTTTTGCGGCGCGACTTTGCAATCAGGCTTCGATGTCGTCGCGGATGCTATCGGATTGGAAGCGAAAATGCACGATGTCGATCTTGTCATAACCGGCGAAGGAAGTTTGGATCGACAAACGCTCTCCGGGAAAACGCCGGTCGGTGTCGCGCAGATGGCGCGATCGTTAGGCAAGCGCGTCTGCGCGATTGCGGGACGCTCGAGCGAAGATCGACAAGTACACGAGCGATTCGACGGCGTTCATGTCGTCATGCGCGAGGGCGTGACCGAGCAGGAGGCGATGACGAATGCGCGCGAGCTTTTGCGCGAACGCGCGCGCGAGCTGGCGCGCACGCTCGAAAAACGCGGGCGATGACGTAGTATTCCGGCCATTCG
This sequence comes from Verrucomicrobiota bacterium, assembly GCA_041167105.1. GTDB lineage: Bacteria > Verrucomicrobiota > Verrucomicrobiia > Chthoniobacterales > UBA10450 > JAJPGZ01. Next base: position 18,715 of record JBEEGX010000098.1, on the reverse strand, counting down.
CGAGCGCATGGATGATGTTCCGCCAACGACGGTGACGCCGTTCGTCTTTTCCGATCCCGGAGGAAAACGCTGGCCGCGTTTGCGCCTGTGGTTGCTCATCGCGGGCGTAATCGTTTTTGTCGCGACGGTGTTGTTCGTGCAAACGTTATTTGTCGCGCCACGGATGAGCGTGCCGTTTTCGTTGCGGCAGTTGAAGGGACAACTCAAAGCGCTGCAAAAACAAAACCCGGCCGGGCCGGTTTCGACGACGTCGTTGCTGTGGCAGAAGTTCGGCGCCGCGAAACAAGCCGCGAAGAAACTCGGCGGACCAACGCCGACGCCGCCGACGAAGCCGCGCCGGAAAGCGCCGCCTAACGAAGTGCGGCTGGCGTTTTACACGAACGGCGATCCCTACAGTTACACGTCGCTCGAGCGTCATGCGCCGCAGATCACACACGTTTGTCCGGAGTGGATGTCGGTGGTGAACGGCCTCGGCGACTTGCAGGTGGACGCGGATGCGCGCATTCCGAAACTGGCGGCCAAGACCGGCATCAAGTTGCTGCCGCTCCTAACGAATCTCGTCGGCGACACGTGGCAGCCGGAAGCGATCGAAAATCTGGTGCACGGCCCGCAAGATCGACAACGGCGTTTCATCGACAAGGTCCTCTCGATTTTGCGCAATGCGAAAGCGAGCGGCGTGGTGGTCGATTGGGAGCAGATCGATCCCGCATACGGGAAGGACGTGACGACGTTCCTCGACAAATTCGCGGACGCGCTGCATTACGACGACAAGGAACTGTGGCTGTGCGTGCAGCCCGGACAGGAGGTCGATTACATCGATTTCGAGGCGTTGTCCGACAACGTCGATCGCTTCGTCGCGCTGTTGTTCGATGAAACTTCGGACATCGATCCGGCGGGCCCGTTAGGCGAACGCTCGTGGTTCGAGGGTTGGTTGCACGTGCTACTGGACGACGCGGAGAAGAAGCAATGGATCATCGTGCTCGGAAGTTACGGTTACGACTGGGCGGCCGGCGCGAAAAAATCGGAGTTGATCAGTTTTCCGGAAGCGATGAGCCGCGGCAGCAGCGCGGATGTGGAATCAACCGCGGTCACGGCGCCCGATTACAATCCGTCGTTTTATTACGAGGACGCGGGGAAGGTCCATACGGTCTGGTTTCTCGACGTCGTCACGTTTCTCAATCAGCTGCGCGAAGTGCGCACGGAAAATGCCGGCGGTTTCGGCTTGTATCGGTTAGGCAGTGAAGACACCGCGATCTGGGATGCGTTGAGCGTGCCGCGCGATTTCCGCAAGATCGACAATCAAACGCGCGCGCAACTCGAAGTGCTTAAGAGCACGGACACGATCACGGATGTGGGTGACGGCGAGATTGTGACGGTGGACGAAGAGCGCTCCGATGGCGTACGCAAGGTCGAGGTCGATAAGGATGATTTCTTAACCGCGATCTACACGAAGTTTCCGCAGTTCCCGACGCTGTATCATCAAGGCGCCGGTGGCGAGCACCAGGTCACGCTCACGTTCGATGACGGGCCGGATGATGAATGGACGCCGCAGATTCTCGACATTCTGAAAAGCGCGAATGTGAAAGCGGCGTTTTTCGTCGTCGGCGTGAACGCCGAACATTATCCCGACCTCGTTAGGCGCATTGTCGATGAAGGACACGAGATTGGGAACCACACCTATTATCATCCGAACCTCGCGCTGTGCTGGCCGGAACACGTGCGGGTGGAATTGAACGCGACACAGTTGTTGATCGAAGCGCTCACTGGAAGATCGACAACGTTATTTCGGCCGCCCTACGCGGCGGACACGAGTCCATCGCAGGTGAGCGAGCTGACGCCGCTGCAAATCGCGCAGGACCTCAGCTACATTTCCGTGCTCGAGAACATCGATCCGCAGGATTGGGCCAAGCCGGGCGCGGACATTATTTTGCAGCGCGTGAAACAACAGCGCCGCGACGGCAACATCATTTTGCTGCACGATGGCGGCGGAGATCGCGAGCAAACGGTCGAAGCTTTGCCGAAAATTCTCGATTGGTTGCGCACGCGCGGCGACACGATCGTGCCGCTGAGCGTGTTGTTAGGCACAACGCGCGACGCGCTCATGCCGCCGCTCGCGCAACGCAATCCGAGCTTCACGCACATGATCAGCAGCACCGGTTTTCGCGTGGTGCATCTCGTGCAGGAATTTTTGTGGGCGTTCATGATCGTCGCGACCGCGCTGGTAGTTGGGCGGACGCTGGTGGTGATTTGGCTCGCGTATCGATTTCGTCGGCGACCACGCGCCGATTTCGCCGAGCCGGTGAGCGTCGTCGTCGCTGCTTACAACGAAGGCAAAGTGATCTCGAATACGTTGCGCGCTTTGCTCACGAGCGATTACAAAGGCGACATCGAAGTCATCGTCGTCGACGACGGGTCGCGCGACGAAACCGCAACCGAAGTCGAGCACATCGCCGATGTCGATCTTCGAGTAAAATTATTGCGCCAGGAAAATCGTGGGAAAGCGCGCGCATTGCAGCGCGCACTCGCGGCCGCACGTAATCCGATCATCGTCTTCATCGATGCCGACACGCAATTGCAACGTGATGCGCTGCCGCGTTTGCTCGAACCATTCGCCGACAAAAACATCGGCGCGGTTTCCGGTCACGCGAAAGTCGGGAACTTGCGCAGCTTTATCGCGCGTTGCCAATCGCTCGAATACACCTGCGGCTTCAATCTCGATCGCCGCGCCTATGATCGCTGGAATTGCATCACGGTCGTGCCGGGCGCGATCAGCGCGATTCGCAAAGGGGCGATCGATCGCATTGGCGGATTGAGTTTGGAGACGCTGGCGGAAGACACCGATCTCACGCTCGCCTTACACAAAGATCGACAACGTATCGTCTACGTGCCGGGCGCGATCGGCTGGACGGAAGCGCCGGAAACGGTGCGGACATTGGCGCGACAACGTTTTCGCTGGGCCTACGGCACGCTCCAATGTCTGTGGAAACATCGCGACATGCTTTTCAATCCGAGCTACGGCGCACTCGGCTGGTTCAGTTTGCCGAGCGTTTGGTTTTTCCAAATCATCCTCGTCGCCATCACGCCGATGGTCGATCTCATCCTGTTCGCATCGCTGCCATTCGGAACGTGGAATGCGGTGCTGCCATTCGTCATCACATTTCTCGCGATGGATGTCATTCTCGCCACGCTCGCCTGCATTCTGGAACGCGAACCAGTGCTGACCGCGTGGCGAATTCTGCCGATGCGGTTGATTTATCGGCCGATGCTGAGCTACTGCATTTGGAAAGCGATCATTCGCGCGATTAAAGGCGCGTGGGTGAGCTGGGGAAAATTGGAACGGACGGCGAGTGTGCCGGTAAGAGCGTGATTCGCCATTCCGCATTTCTATTGTCGATCTTGCTCGTCGTGGCGTGTAACAGACGCGCATCGCTCGAAAACGCGCGCATCGATGTAAACGGCCCGATCGAAGTCGTCATTCCCGAGCACGGCGCTTACACCGGCGCGTTCATCGATTTCGGCGATGAAGAAGACGACGTCGCGCTGGAGATGATCGAAGATTTCGAAAATCTCGTCGGCAAACATCAGGCCATCATCGCGTCCTCGAGTTATTGGGGTGAACAGAATTTTCCAACCGCGAACTTGAATGTCGTCTGGCGTCACGGTTCGTGGCCGCTGGTGTTTTGGTCGCCCTGGGACAAACCCTACGTGCAAAGCCGCGGACCAGACCGATTCAGCCTAACGAGCATCATCGAAGGAAAATGGGACGCGTACATCGACAAGTGGGGCGACGCCGCGCGCGAGTTCGGTCATCCCATGATCGTCGCGTTCGGCGTGGAGATGAACGGCGAATGGTTCCCGTGGTGCGGCACGTATTACGGCGCGGACGATTGGGACGACGCCGCCGACAATTGGAAAGGACCGGAAACGTATCGGCGCGCCTACCGGCACGTGGTGGATCGCGTCCGCGCGCGCGGCGCGACGAACGTGAAGTGGATGTTTCACACGAACAACTATTCGTATCCGATGGACACGTGGAATTTCGCCTCGGCCTATTATCCGGGGAGCGATTATGTCGATTGGTTAGGCCTGAGCGTTTACGGCCAGCAATTCAAAGACGAACCGAACCCCGACATTCCGCCGCTGGTCGACTGGCCGTATCAGGAATTGTGCGCCCTCGATCCGAAGAAGCCGATCATGATCGCGGAATGGGCGACCGGCGAATTTCCAAATTCATTCAACGAAGGCATTCACAAGCCCGAATGGATCCGGCATGCGCTCGATCTCTTTCGCACGCGGTATCCGCGCTTGAAGGCGGCGGTGTATTGGCACGAACGCTGGCAGAATCCCGATCAATCCTACAGTAATCTGCGCGTGAACTCGTCGGTCGAATCGCTCAAGGCCTACCGCGAAGGCGTCGCGAATGGCGATTGGATCGGCGATTTGATTCTGCAACCGCTGCCGAAGAAGTAGTTGTCGATCTTACGATTTGTTTTCCGGCTCTTTTTTCTGAAGATCGACAATCACTTTCCAATCTTCGTCGCCTTGTGCGCGCCAGATCGTGAGGAAATGACCGCGTTCGGTCACGTTGCCGCGTTCGGCGGAATACGAACCGTATTTGTAGGCGAGATCGGCCGACTCGCTCATGCCGCCGCCTTCATTCGTGCGCGCCATTTTTGCGTGATCGGCATTGAGCATTAATCGCGCGGCGGCTTTGCCGATGGCGGGAAGCGTGCCGTCGCGCAAGACACGGATCTGTTCCGCGGCCACAATGATGAGCGCGCTGCCCGCGCCTTCCTTCATCGTTCTGCGCAAGCTGTCGTCCGCGCGATCGAACGAAGGTCGCGCAAGATCGACATGTACTTCTTGATCGTTAGGCCGCAGCAATTCAACAGTTGCCGGCGCCTGTGTCGGTTTCGCATTGTCGATGCCGGTGTCGAAAAGAACTTTCCAATTCCCGTCGCTTTGCTTCTTCCAAACCGAAGCGAATTGACCGAACGCGATCGGCTTGTCGCCCGATTCCGCTTTGCGCATTTCCCACGGGCCGGTGGTGATGCCGAACTCGCCCGACTTGGCGATGGCGGCGAACACCGGCTGCCAGAAAAGTTTGCGGCCTTTGTCCTCAAACTTTTCGTAGAGTTTTTTCCCGTTCGTCGGTCCGGGCGCGAAGATGACCGCGTCGTCGGCGAAAAAATTGACAAACGATTCGCGAATGCCGCGATCGAGCGAGGTTTGCGCGAAGGATTTTTCGGCGTCGACTAACGACTGCCCGGCGTCTTCGGCTGATGCGGGCAAGATCGACATGCACAGAAAAAATGCGGCCGCGTAGACAAAGTGCGGAGTTGGCGGCGTCTCGTTCATGAAAGACCGTGAACAGGTCATGGACAATGTCGCCACCCGTGAACAATGGAAAACAGTTTTTTGTGAGCTCGCGCCGGGCCTTGTGCTTTTCGCGCGGCAATGGGTGCGTTCTTCCGCGGATGCCGAGGACATTGTTCAGGATGCGTTCGTCAAATTCTGGAGGCGTCATCACAAGATCGACAATCGCGCTTTGCTTTACGCCACGGTGCGCTCGACCGCGCTCGATCTCATCCGTCGCGACAGCCGCCGCGCGCGGCGCGAGATCGAAGCGAGCGCCGATGCCGATCAAACAATCGCGCCGGAATTTTATACGGACGACGAATCGCAGCGTGCCCTCGTTAGCGCGCTGGAGCGATTGCCGAATGAACAACGCGAGGTGCTGGTGATGAAGATTTGGAACGAGCTTACGTTCGCCGAGATCGCGCAAGCGCTGGAAATTTCGCAGAACACGGCCGCGTCGCGTTATCGCTATGCGCTGACGGCATTGAAAAAAGATTTGCAACCGCAATGAACGATTTCGGCGACATCGAAAGCGAATTGAAGAAGCTGCGGCCGGCGCGCCCGTCAGCTGATCTGTTACAGCGGATCGAGAATGCGATTGTCGATCTTAGCGCGGAAAAGAGGATCATTCGGCCGCATCAATTCCGATTACATTGGCTGTCGTTTGGCGCGAGCCTGGCCGCCGCAGCGGTGGTTTTGCTTTTCCTGCGGTTTGATTTTCACACGAACATGACGCCGCAGAATATTGCTTCGCAAACGCCGGCGGCAACGAAACCGGTGCCGACGACATTCATTCCAGCCGGCGCGACACAAGTCGTCTATCACATGCGCGACGAAGGTTTGTATTACCCGGCGGATTCCGAGGAGCCGGTGCGACGCGTGCGCTCACGCACGCATGAGACATTGCAATGGCGCAATCCCACCACCGGCGCGTCGCTGCAAGTTTCGTATCCGGCGGAACGAGTCGAGTTCATTCCCATGTCGGGCCAATGAAATTTCCCTAAACCTTAACCTAACGAACCCATGAAACGAAAATACATCGCAGTTCTGATCGCGTGCACCTCGAGCGTTACGCTCGCGCAAACGCCGCCCACACCACCGACACCGCCCAGCCCGCCACCACCTCCTCCGCAAGATCGACAAGAGAAGTTGCCGAAGGTCCCGGTGACATGGCTCGGCGTCGATACTTCGCCGATCCCGCCGGTTTTGTGCGAGCAAATGAATCTGCCGAAAGGATTCGGATTGGTCGTCGATTACGTCATGCCGAATGGTCCGGCCGCGACCGCGGGGATCCAGCCTAACGACATCCTGAAAATGTTAAACGATCAGATCCTGATGGAGCCGGGCCAGCTCGCAAAGTTGATCCGGAGTTATTCCGAAGGCACGACGATCACGCTGACGGTGCTGCGCAAAGGCAAGGAGGAAAAGATCAGCGTGAAGCTCGGCAAGAAAGAAATGCCGCAGAAGCATTCGATGCACGGCGATTTTCCTTTCGGCGACCATGACTTCGGCAATTTCAACGAGAAGATGCGCGATCTGCAGGAGCGGATCGGCAACGGCAGCGATGGAATGATTCACGACGCGGTCATGACCGCGCAGGCGGAATCGCAACGTGTGCGCGAAGAGGCGCAACGTCGCCGGGAGGAAGGGCAGCGCGTGCGTGAAGAAGCGCAACGGGTGCGCGAGCAGGCGCATCGCATCAGCGAACAGGTGCGCGAAGAAGCGCGCCGTGCCGCTGGACAGATTTCGCTGACGCGCACGACGGCGAACGGATTGCAGACAACGAAGATCGACATCGGCAAAGCGCAGATTGTTTTTTCGGACGACAAAGGCGAGCTGCGCGTCGAAAACCTCGACGGCAAAAAAGTCCTGACGGCGAAAGATCCGCAAGGTCGATTGCTTTTCAGCGGGCCAGTCGAGACGGCGGAGGACTTGAGCAAAGTTCCGGCCGATGTGCGGCAGCGTTACGAAAATTTGCAGCAACGCGATCTGCCATCGGTTGTCGCGTCCGATGACGAAGAGGATCAGGACGTGGATGACGACAACGACGAGGACGATTCCGCAGGTGATGACGAGAGTGCCGCGGTCGAGCAGGCGTCGTTTTGTCCGGTTCCGCAAGTGATGCCGCACAGCATCTGGGCGTATCGCACGATCCTGATCTGATTTCGGCCAGACTCCGCCGGGCCCCTTAACCTGGTTTGGCCAGACCGCCCGGCGGAGTTTATGTCGATCTTGCGCGGGAACGCGGCTGCACTGACGATGCGCGCCGTCAAAAAATCACATCTCTGGCCAAGTTCGCCCGTGAAGTGGCATAATGCCTGCGGGCAAAACCAGTATGGGCCGCAGAATTCGTCAGGTTTTCGGGTGGGCACTTTTTGTCAATGCCTTAACGGCTGGCGTCGCTTTTTGCGGGAACGACGATGCGCGCGCGATCGCGGTTGATTCTTCGGAAAACATTTACGTGACCGGGAGTTCGGAAGGCAGCGGAACGCGCCGCGATTTTTTCACTCAGAAACTCAACGCTAACGGCGCGGTGCTGTGGACGGCGCGGTTCGACGGCACCGGTTCGGGCGAAGATATTCCGAACGCGATCGTGGTCGATCAATTCGGCAACGTGTTTGTCACCGGCAGTTCGTTAGGCCTGGGCAGCGGTTTGGATTACCTGACGGTGAAATACAATTCGAGCGGCGTGTTCCAATGGGCGGTGCGTTTCAACGGCACCGGAAATCGCGAAGACATTCCGTACGCCATGGATGTCGATCCTAGCGGCAATATTTACGTGACGGGCAGTTCGCAATCGACCAACGCCGACCGCGATTCCGTCACCATCAAATACAACGCAAATGGCGGCCAAGTGTGGACGTTTACATGGATCGGTTCGGGTGGCGAAGACATCGCGCGCGCGCTTAAGATCGACATGTCGGGAAATGTGTATGTGGCCGGAAGCTCGACCGGGAATGGCAGCGGTCTCGATTACATTTTGCTCAAGTTCAACACCAACGGCGCGCTGCAATGGTGGCGCAGCTACAACGGCCCGGCCAACGGCGATGATGTGCCGGCGGCGCTCGCGTTCGATCCGGCCGGCAAAGTTTACGTGACCGGTAGCTCGTTAGGCGTGAGCAGCGGAAACGATTTTGCCACGTTAAAGTATTCGCCGAACGGCGTCTTGAAGTGGGTGCAACGTTATGACGGGCCGGCGGGCTCAAGCGACAAATCCGTCGGCATCGCCGTCGACGCCACGGGCGTTGTCGTCACCGGCACCTCGTTAGGCGTGAATACGGCCTCGGATTACGCGACCATCAAATACACGAAGAAAGGCGCGCGCTTGTGGGTGGCGCGATTCGACGGACCGGTCAGCAGCGACGATACCGCCAGCGCGCTCGCGCTCGACGGCAGCAGCAATGTTTACGTGACGGGAACCTCGGTCGGAAATGGCACGGGCAAGGATTACGCCACGCTAAAATACAATCTCAATGGCGTGCTGCAGTGGATTGCGCGGTTCAATGGTCCGGTCAATTCCTCCGATACCGCGGCCGCGCTCGGCGTGCACCAAATGTCGCACAATGTTTACGTCACCGGCAGCTCGTTAGGCAACGGCACCGCAAATGATTTCGCCACCGTCAAACACGACGGCAACGGCAACATTATTTGGGTGAATCGCTTCGACCAGCCGTAGGAGCGGAGTTTTCCTTGTCGATCTTGCGGCGCGAAATTACAAATGCGCCATGCCGGCGGAAGGACTCGAGCGCTCTAACGAGAAGACCGATCGGCGAACGGCCTGGTTGGAGAGCAACGGCGAGACTTTTACCATTCAAGGTAATTGCACCATCGGCCGCACGCCGACGAATTGCGTCGTGCTCGATTCCCCGAAAGTGTCGCGGCGCCATGCCGTCATCAACGTGCAAAGCATCGGCGAGTTCTGGTTGATCGATCTCGGGAGCAGTAACGGCACATTTCTAAATCACCGCCGCTTGCCTCAACCGGTTCGGCTTTCCGATCGCGACGAAATCAGCATCGGCGAACGCACGTTCGTTTTTCGCCAGCCGGAAGAAATCACAGATGCTTATCGGACGACGCTGGCCGAACGCACCATTCGCGAGATCGAAAATGTGCCGTGCTGGTTGCTCGTCGCGGACATCGAGAATTTCACGCCGCTGAGTCGCAGCCTAACGAGTGACAAACTCGCCGAACTCATCGGCGGCTGGGTCGCCACCTGCAAGGAAAGCATCGAAGCGCACGCTGGCATGATCGACAAGTACCTTGGCGATGGATTTTTTGCCTACTGGCGCGAGGATGACAACGCGGCAAAAAATGTGAGTGCGGCGCTGGCTTCGCTGAAAGTGGCGCAAGCTAAGAATGAGCCGCGCTTTCGTCTAGCCCTGCACTTCGGGTTGGTCGCAATCGGCGGAGTGCCGTCGATGGGCGAGGAAAGTTTGATGGGCAAAGAAGTAAATTTCGTTTTTCGAATGGAGAAACTCGCGGGCTCGTTAGGCATTTCCGTGCTCACCAGTGACGCGGGCAAAGCGAAGCTGGGAGATTTGATGAAATGCGAATCAGCCGGCACGCACGAACTCAAAGGCTTCGAAGGCAAGTACGAGTTCTTTAGCTGTTGAGTGTCCAGCCTGGTGGCAAAAGCGTTTTTGGTCTCACGGCAATTTTACAAATGTTCCGGTGGCTACCCCTGACGGCCAGCCATTCTGACTCGACGGTTTTTGATTTCGATTGAGTCTTCTTCGGCTTCGTCGATTGCTCACAGCGCAGGCGTTGGGCTTTCCGGGACTTCTTGAATTGGCGCGGGAAGTCGATGCGCCGTCGCAAACAGGACGACGACCGCGACAAAGAAAATTGTTATCCGCTTCATCGAGCCGCGTTGAGTTTTTGCGAAAAATCCGCAAACGCTCGAGAAACCGCATTCGAAAATTGCAGCCCGAATGCGGGATAGGGGACGGTCGATTTTCCGGAGGCCGAGATCGTCTGAATGGTTCGCCCGGCGCTGCTCTTGAAAGTGGCGATGAAGGAAACGGTGTTGGTCGTGAATGAGATCGAACCGACGTGCGCCTGAAGGTCAAAGAGCATGGTTAAACCCCCGCTTCGAGAAGCCGAACTACTCTCCAAGATCGACACGTTGCTGAATCGAGTCGACAAAGCTTGTCGGAGTTGCTGCAAAATTTCGTCCGGTCGCACGTCGCTAAACGCCTTGCCCTCATAATTCTTGAGGTAAAGGATCGTAGCTCTCGCGTTATCGGTCAGGACCACCTGCACCGAATCACGACCGACGCCGCGTTCCGTCGGTGGCAACGTTTTTTTCGGCGCGACGGATTTCGTCGCGCCGTGCCGTGACGGTGTCGCTTCCTCTTCCACTGGCGCTGGCAAACGCGTCGACGACGCCAGCAAGATCGACATCGTCATTGCGCCGCAGACGAAGCGTCTCACGGAACAATAAATTCTCGGCCGCTCGTCGGATCTTTCAATTTCGTCCCCGAAGCTTTTCCGCGGACATCGAGACGTCGACTATCGTTTGGATTAAAAGGATTGATCACGAATCCCGGCCGGCTCGGATCCCGTTGTGCCGTCGGCGTTTTATTTTGCGGAACCTGCGCCACCGCTGGTTTGCCGCCGCGCGTGAATGTCGCCTGGCTATTTATCCCGAGCGGTGACAACGACGTGATACGCGCGCCGTTCTCGTTAGGCGTTAACGTCCATGTAATTTCGTTTAACAATCCGCCGTGCCACGTCAGCGTCCTTCCATTGAGTGTGGCCGGATGCGCGAAGGTCCCGAGCGCGGTGTGCTCGACCACTTGTGATCCACTCGCATCCACCGTCAACGTCAACACAATGTCGCCGAGCAACCCTTGATTAATTTTGCCGGTCCATGTTCCGCCAAAACCCTGCTGCGATTTCGCTGCCGGCTTCGTCTCGGCTTTCGCCGCTGGCTCGGTTTTATGTTTTGATTTGGCTGGGCGCTCCGGCGCGCTCGGCGTCTCTGTTTGCGGCGCGGGCGTTGGTTGGTCGGCGGGTTCAACGATCGGAGCGGGCAGGCGTTGCGCGTATAAGATCGACATCGCGGTGATGACCACGCTTCGTTGTAAGATCGACATGTTCATTGTGGGCTCAATTGCGCCGCATACATTTTGCCTTCGCTGCTGCATTCGTAGGAGCCTTTTTTTCCGTCCTCATCGAAGCGCAGTGTGAATGCTTCCGGCTGCCACTGGACTTTCGCCGGCTTGCTCACGACATCGTTCGTCACCGCGCGCAACATCGCCCCTTCCCACACCCCGGAAAATTTCACCGTCACGTCACCCGACTTGCTGCTCTGCGTCATCGTGCCCGATTTTTTATCCGTCGCGAAATTGAATGTTAACGGCATGTGCGTCGCGCCGATCGTTCCCTTGTATGTCGATGCGATCCGCGGTCCCGTTGCCGCAGACGCCGCGGTCGGAGTTAAATCCGCGACGTAAGTTTTCCCTTGAGCAACGCACTCGTAATTCGCGCTCTTGCCATCGTCGGCGAACCGCAGCGTGAATGATTCCGGTGTCCAACGAATACCCACCGGTTGCGCCACGACGTCGCCCGTGACCGCGTGCAACTCTGTTCCTTCCCAAACGCCGCTAAACTTCACCGTGAAATCTCCGAGCTTGCTGCCTTGTGTCATCGTCCCCGATTTCAAATCGGAATTTAAGTTAATCGTTAACGCGCGCGGCGGGGCGTTCGCGTCGGACTTCACCCGAATCGAGCCGTTGTAAGTCGGCGCTGCTTGCGCCAGCGTCACTTCCTGTTTGAACGGTTGCTTCGCAATCAAGCTCGCTTTCACTTCGCGCGGCAGGTAGCCGTCGCGCACGAATACGAAAATTGTTTCGCCGGCCGTGACATCATCGCGCCGCAACGGCGTGGTCCCGATGGCGACGCCGTTTTGCAACACCTGCGCTCCCGCCGGCGTGGTCGTAAGATCGACAATCGCCTTTGCCCGCGCGAGGGAGATTACACCGAGGTCGTTGAATTCGCTTTCTTTCACCTCCACCGCGCGCTCGACTGTGTCGTAACCCTCCAGCGTAATCCGCATCCGATGATTCCCAGCCGGAACATTTTTGAATGTGATCGGACTTTTGCCCGCGTCGATTCCACCGAGCGTCACCATTGCGCCCGTCGGCATCGTATCGACAATCACGCCGCCTGCGCTCGCAACCGCGGGCTGCGGCGGAGCCGGCGTCACCGCCGCTTCTGATGGAGTACTTGTCGATCTTGCCAGCCATTGCGTCGCCCGATCGCGGAAAAAAAACGCGCCGACGCCGATTGCCACCAAAGCAGCTGCGATCCACAGGAGCCTCCCGGTTAGATTACGCCGTGATTTTTCGCGCGCCCCCGCCGCCCGCCGCGTTTTCGGCGACGGCACCGCCAGCATCTTTGCCACTTCGCCGACCGCTTGCGGCCGGCGCGACGGATCCTTCGCCAGACATTGCCGCACCACTTCCTCCCACGTCTCGTCGATCGGCTCGCCTTCGATTTCCAATTCCTTTCGCCGATCGTTCATGCGCGCCGGAATTTTTTCCCGGATCTGTCGATCGACATTGCCGGAATAGAATGGCGGCTTACTCGTGAGCAATTCATAAACGCTCGCGCCTAACGAGTAGACATCGTCGAGCTGCGTGCCGCGTTCACCGTCGAGCTGCTGCGGACTCATGTAGAGCAACGTGCCGCTTTTGCCGCGGTCCATCGTTAACATCGACATCGAATCGCTCAAGCTTCGCGCGATTCCGAAATCGGTCACCTTCATGTCGCCGCGCTGGTTCACCATCAGGTTCGACGGCTTCAAGTCGCGATGCACGATCTTGGCGTGAGTGTGTGCGTAATCGAGCGCGTCGCACAACTGGCTCACCCATTCTTTCAGCTCGTGCGGTTCGAAAATTTTGTTTGGCCGGTCCGCGCGCAAGTTCGAAAGCGTATCGCCATCGACATACTCCATCGAGATGCAGCCCGAAGTTTCGTCGTGCACGAAATCATGAATGCGCACGATGTTCTTATGCGTGAGCTCGAGACTGCGCCGCGTTTCGCGCTTCAGATCGCTCAATACCGCGCGATCATGGATGATTAGCTCCGGCAAAAATTTCAACGCGACATCACGCTCAAGCTCTTCGTCGCGCGCCAGCCACACGATGCCCATGCCGCCGCGGCCGAGTGTGCGTTTGAGCGTGTAACGGCGGAACAGTTTTTGCCCGCTCACAAAATCGCGCAGCGTTGCGTCTTGTCCGTTGCCGGGACTGTCGTTCGTCACGAACGTCCAGACTAACTGATTGGCACGGCAGCGTTAAGAGAAATTACGGGGCCGCCTCAGCGCTTGATTTCCAAATACGTGCGCGACAAGACGTGGTTCGTGCCCGGCTGCAGCATTTCGATCCGCATTTGTTTGAGGAACCAGCGATTGTCGATCTTCTGCGCGGAGATAACTTCAAAGCGTTTCGCCAATTTGCCGTCCCAATCGTAGCCCTCCATGCGCATGAGCGCGCCGCTGTTCTTGTCGATCCACAGCAGCACATTTGAGTATTGCGATTTTTTCGACGGCGCGCGCAACCGCAGCTTCCAACAATCGCGCGTCCGCACATTTTCCTGGGCTAGGACTTCCGCGCGAGACCAATAAAGAAATTTCAGCGCCAGATCTTCATACGTAATGTCGGTGCCGCGCACCTTTTGATTGAACTGCGCGATCTTCTTCGCGCCGTCCGCCGACAATTGTTCCAAATCGGAATCGCTCTCGCCGATCTGCAACTGGAGCGATTCCTCCGGATTCGAAAAAACGTAGCGGACCGTCGGCCCGTTCTCGATCAGGCGAAATGGAATGACGACGTCGTTTTGCCGCAATTGTCCCTGCACTTCGAGCTGCTGTCGCGCCTGCAATGAGCGCACGTTCGCGAGAATTTCGTTCGCGCTTGGCGTTGGCTCGGCGAAGATCGACATCGAACAAACCCCGAGACCGAAAAGTAATACGTGGACCAGACGCTTTTTCATCTCATCAACGAACGATGGACGCATCCCGCGCTCGACTTGTTCATGGCCGCGATCAGCAATCCCGAAATCTGGCGCCCGCTCCTCGTGCTCGTGGCATTGTGTTTTCTAATCTGGGGCGGATTCAAGGGACGCGCATTCATCATTTGCCTGCTCATCACGCTCGTCCTCACAGATCGTCTGACCAACGGCCTGAAAGCGGCGGTAGATCGACATCGTCCGAAGCAAGTGCAACGCGTGCGCATGGTCGAGCTGCAAAAAGCACGTCCGGCATTTCTCACCTTGTTCAAAAAACCGACCATCCGCTATTCCGAAGATCGCGATCGCAATCGCTCCGGCCCGTCGTTCCCGTCCGGTCACACTACGAACAACACCGTCATCGCGATGTGTTGCACCTTGTTTTATGGACGACGTGGCGCTTGGTACTGGCTCCTCACTTTCGCGATCGCGTGGTCGCGCGTTTATCTCGGGGCGCATTGGCCGACGGATGTGATCGCGACAATCTTCCTCGCGATCGGCGAGACGCTGCTCATTCTCGGATTGATCGAACTGACCTGGCGTTCGTTAGGCCGAAGATTCTTGCCGGCCCTGTCCGAACGGCATCCAACGTTGATTGTCGATCTAACGAACGCCCGCAAGTAATTCGCGCCACGAAGTTGTCGTCGCCACGCTCTGCGCCGCGGGCGGCGCGTGATACTGATGACACGTCGTGCATTCCGCCACGACTTTCCCCTGCGGACTGTGGCACGTGACGCAATTCGCTTTCGCCGGCATGAGTACGTCGCCTGTATCGCGGCTCTGCGTCGCGTGATGACAATCGTCGCACTTCACGCTCGCATGCTTCGCGTGATTGAAATCGGAGCGCATCATCCAGCGATCGACTTGAATCGGTTTCGTAATCGCCGGCAGATTGCGCGCCTGTTTCACTTCGTGGCAAAATGCGCAGCCGGTGAAATTCGCGCGCGTGGCCGGCGCGGATTTTTCCTGCGGCTTGTAGGGATTGGTAGTGAAGAAAACCGCGCGCTCGAGTTCGTCGCCGGAATGAAATTGATCGCGCAGTTGTTTGATCTGTTGGCCAACGAAATCGCGCACTTCGCCTTCGCGCAGTCCTTTCTTCAGGCGCGCGTAATCGGCATACTGCGCGGGCAATGTTCGTAAAAACGTCCGCACAAGATCGACATCTCCATGTGGAATGCGCAGCTCGGGATTGCGCCAGTCGAATTGGAGCGAATGACACGCCTGACAATTCGCCGCGAAATTGATCCGCTGCATGAAGCGGCCGTCGGGCTGCGGTTTGTGGCAGTAATTGCAATCGAGCTTCTGTCCGTTCACTGGCGGAATGTCGGCGGCGAAATGGCGTTGATGATTGAAACGCAGCACATCGGGATCGCGCGCGTTCACGCGTTTGATTTGGAAGTCAGGGTGATTTTCCGAGAACGCCGCGAACGTCTCAGTGAAACCTTGCGGGGGTCGCGGCAATTTGAAGACGACCTGTTGCGGCGAATGCAGATGTCGATCTTGCGCGTGCAAATTCATCTCCATTCCCTTTTGCGCGGAAGCGAGCATGGTTTGCGAATTGTTGTGGCAGGATGCGCACTGCGAGCTCGTCACCATTTTCATCGGCCCGGGTCCCTGATGTTCCTGATGACAAGCGGAGCACGATTTGTTTTGCACCACGTTCGCTTCATGAAACGTGTGTTGCTGATGACACGTCTCGCATTTGCGATCGATCGCATCGAACGCAACGCCGCGATGAAAGCGTTCGCTTAACACCTGGCGGAAATTTCCGCGGGCGGCGTTCTTGTCGTGACAGGAATCGCAGTTGTTTTCGAACGACGCATGGTTCGCGGAAATTTTTCCGGCGTTGAAAAACTTTTCCGGGCCGCGGGTGGTATAGAGAAAGATCGACAATAACCCGCCGAAAAGTGCGATGAGGGTCACGATCATGCGCGCGCGCCGCCACGGATGAAGTCGCCGGTAGTAGCCGAGATTTCCTTTGTAACGCTCCGCGATTTGTTTCTGCGTGCGCGACGGTTTCGGCATTTCAGTAATGGAAGAGCGTCACGTAGGCGTGCCAGAGCGTGAGCAGCAAAAGCAGAAATGAGATCGGCGCGTGAATGAAGAGCCAGCCGTGCATCCAGTGATGCAACTTCGTTTGCAGATCGAGCATGCGGCGCTCTTCGCACCAGGCTTCCATTTCTTCGACGCGGTCGCGGTATGCTTCGGTGATGCGCAGTTTCACGTAGCGAAATGTGTCCTGCGAAAAACGCGCTTTGCCGAGGCGATGTCGTTCGCCGCGATTAAGGGAGAGGTAAGGGAGTACTTGTCGATCTAAGAAGTCGAGCAGCGCGGCTTCCGAATCTGCATCGGTCGGCGGCGCAGCTTTCGCGGGGGGCGCTGCGACCGGTTTCGCAACCGGAGCGACTTTTGCGGGTTCGTTAGGCGGAATCGGTGTCGGAGGTGAAACGGATTGCGCCGCAACTGCGGGAGGCGCAACACCGGTGACTTTTTCTGTGCCCGCAGGAACGGCGGCGCCTTCCGGCACACGCGCGGTCGGCGTTCCCATTGTTTCAGGCGGCTTCAACTCTGGCGGACGCGGTGGCGGAATATGTGGTTCCGTTTTCGGTGGCGGAGTTGGACTAACGACCGACTCGGCGGTGATTGTCGATCCAACAACAGATTTCGCGCGCGCCGTCGGCGTGCTCAGATCGCCGGCGGTCGATGCCATCGGCGCCGCGCCTGCCGTGACGGCTGTCGCGGTGCTCGGCGCGGGCGCACCGGCATCCGATTTCGCCGAAGGCGCTGGCTTAAACGACTCGCGCATTTTATTCGCGGCGGCGATGAGCTGTGCGCGAATGTGCGGGATTTGTTCGTAAACACTTTCGGCCGGCAACCGGTCCATCATGATCGCCGGCATATAATGTTGCAGGGTGAGTCCGTAGATGCCGCTCACCATCACGATGATGTAGAGGATGACGAGCAACGTTGTCATCGGTCCGCCCAGTCGAAAGCCGGTATGCAAAATCACCAGCGGAATCGTGAGCAACGTCAGCCAAATATGCGCGCGCAACCAGCGTTGCACCGTGCCGACACGCCACAGCACGAGTTTCTTCCGCATGCCTAACAGCGCCGCGAAAACGAAGATCGACAATGAGATCGTGCCGAAAATCAGACCGAGCGGTGTGCCGCCGACGCTGCGATGCTCCGAGGGCTTTTGGACTAACGAATCCGGCAAGCGCAATACGCTCGGCAGATTTTCCGGAGCGAAATTTCCGACATACAGCCAGCTCGCGGCCAACGTCGTGAAGACGACAAACAAAAACCACGGCAGGTGCGCGCGATTAACGATGCGCATCGTTCAGTGCGTGTGGTGCGTTTCGTAGCGCGACGCCGGCTGCCAGGTTTCGCCGATCAACTCGCTCTGCGTTTCGATCGCGTCGCCGAAAAATCTTTGCGGATCGACCCGCTTGGCCGCGTCGTGCGGACACGCATAGACGCAGCTCGGCGTGGAAAGCTGCGTGCAGAGGTCGCACGTGTTCGCTTTGTAGGCGGTCGATTTTTTCTTCTCGATCTTCACCGTGGGCGGCGCGCCCTCTTTGCCTTTCACTTCGGTCTTCATCTCCTTGATCACTTCGAACGGGTGCATGTTGATGTTGCCGTACGGGCAGAGCTCGGCGCATTTGCCGCAGCCGATGCACCAATCTTCGATGATGATCTCGAGATTTTCTTTGCGCCGAATCGAGCCGACCGGGCATTGCGTCATGCAGAGCGGATCTCGGCAAGATCTACATGCAGTGGCGACGAGGAAATGTTCGTAACGCAAACCGTCGCGCAATAATCGCGAGACGCCGTCATGCGCGCTGGCGCAGGCGCGCACACACGCGTCGCAGCGCGTGCAATTTTCCAGATCGATCAGCAACAAATTCTGCGCTTCGAAAAGTCCCTGATTCAAAAAATCATCGAGATGCAATCCCGCCGGAATGCCTTTCATCTGATCGGCTGCGAGCCGCGCGCCGGCGACAGCTTCGATCTGCTGCCGCACCGCCGGAAATTTCTCGAGCATCTCCGCGAAATCGGCCGCCGGAATTTTCACAAGATCGACAGCATCAAGCGCGGTGCAGGTCGCAGTACGCTTGATCGCGCGGAGTAAACCGATCTCGCCGAAATATTCGCCGCGACTCAAATACGTCCGCACCATTTCGCCGCCGGGCAAATGATTCGACACCCGCACCATCCCCGAACGAATGAGATAAAACGCATCCGCTTCTTCGCCTTCGCGACAGATGACCTGGTTCTGATTGTAGGAGATTAACTCGACGTGCTGGCGCAGATGCTCAACGAACGCGTCATCGACCATGGC
>JBEEGX010000097.1:0-18445 GCA_041167105.1 Verrucomicrobiota bacterium | reverse complement strand
CGCACGCGCGCTGGATAGGTTGCGCCGCCCGTCGTGTAAGTATGGACCGCGGTCGGAGTACTCTTCGTCTCCTGGTTTCCATCGCCATAATCGAAAATGTACTGGTTGATCACACCGCATCCACCAGCCGGAACGTTCGAGGCGGAAGCATTAAAGTTCACCGTCAATGGCGCGGAGCCCGATGTTGGAGTTGCCGCTAACGCCGCCACCGGCGGATTGGAACAGGCCACGGTGCCTTGCACCTGATAGGTTCCGTCACCGATCGTCGTTGCGTTAGTGATGTAAGTGAGGTTGGAAACGCCTCCGGTCAAAAGCGGTTGCAGCACGGTTTGCGTCACCCCTTGGATGTCGAAGAGCATTGGGTTCGTCGCCCATTGAGCCGCACTGATCGTCATGGTGGGGCCTGCGCTATCGCACGAACCAAACGTCAGGCCACTGGTGAAGTCCAGCGTCGTGGTGATGGTTCCGTCCGCGGCCACTGTTGCCTGAGCTTTGCAGGCAGCGGGGGCGAGACTGAGAGAGCATTGCGCGCACGTGCCTCCGGTCGCAGGATCGATGAATCCGAAGTCGGAAGGCTGGCCGGCCGGGGTGCCCGCTGGATGAAGGCTCGTGTTATACTCCACAAAAAGCGTCTGCTCCGTGCCAAAGGAATTGGCCGTGCCCGGAATCTTAAAGAACACTCTCCAGACGCCATCCGGTGGCGGGTGCGCGCTGCCAGTATTGCCTGGATCCATCGTGGGCACTTTCATCACAACGGTCAGCTTCTTCTGACTACACGTTACGAAGGGCTCACCAAAGTTGATCCGCTGGATCGCGTGGGTATTCGACGGGTCGTTCGTGGCCGGGGCGGCATCTTGCACTTGCACAAAAGGTGAGGTGCACTGCGGTCCGCCGGCGAGGCCGTAGGTGCCCGACAGAGCCATCAAGGTTATTGTGAGAAAACTGAGGGTCGTGGCCGCGACCCCGAAATGCCATTTTTTGTTCGTTCGCATATTATTAATTCGGGTTACCGCATTTTCGCCTTCCCGGTCCCACTTTTTCCTGTGATCGGGAGCGGCTTGATTGACGTTTCGGATTCGGCCAGCTGCGTGGTTGCCTTCGCGTTCACTTTTTTTACGGAGCTCTCCTAACGAACCGTATGGGCCTAGCATCGCACCCGAAGTCGATCACGCTGTCAGGTCAGCACTTACATCTGGGGCGACGCCAGGAATTGTCGATCTTCCGGGAATAACTTTTTTGTGCGGTCGCAGATTTACGGACTGCAGGTTAAGACCTCGGCGCCGGAACCAAGGCTGCCGTTTCGCTCCACCGATTCAAAAAGTGCCCGAAACGAAAGGCCGGACAGTGCCGCAGTCACGAATGACAACGTTGTTGATGCAACGATCCAAATTTGCCGCCGCGATGTTAGTGGCGTTGTTCGCCCTCGCCGCTTTGCCCGGCTATTCTCGTTCATCGAGGTCAAGGCTTCCGGCGGGCGCGCCGGTTGTCACGGTGACAGGACAAACTGCCGGTATCACTCCATTTATCGCGCAACTACAATTAAGCGCTAATCCGGTCGCGGCCGTTAAAAGCATTCGCTTCGAGATCGCGCCAAAAAGTGGATCGGTGACACGACCGATTTCCGCGACTTACTTTCGGGAATATCTCGTCAGCCGCGGTTGGATTAATTCGGGCAATGGCCAAATCAACCTGTCGATCTTCGGCCTCTACGCCAATTACACGAACACGGTCAATCTGACCTACTGCTTCGCCGATGGTTCATCGCAGCAGGAAACAATTACGGTGCCTACCGCGCAGTTCAGCGATCCCTGCGGGTATGGCCGCGTTGTTCGCGCGCAGCCGCGCACCACCAGCAACACACTGAGCTATGACTTCATGCTCGTGAAAAGCAATTGCGGCAGTTATTCGCCCACGATCCTCGATACCGACGGCGAAGTTCGCTGGGCCGGCACCACCGGCACGAGCAGTTTCGAATCCACCCTCTATCGCAATGGTCTTTACCTGGCTGATGGCGCAACGCTTATGCGCATGGAGTTTGATGGCGCCGTCACGCCGCTGGCCGACTACACCCAATCGGGCGTGGTCGCCTTTCATCACAATATCGATTACGGCAAGCGCGGCATCATCCTTGAGGCGGACACGTCCTCCCAAACGGAGTCGTTCCTCATCGAGGTGGATGCTGCAGGCAACGTTCTAAAAACATGGGATCTCGCCGCCATTATCTCCGACGAAATGACCAGAGGCGGTGATGATCCGACGCAGTTCGTCAAACCGCGGCCGATCGACTGGTTTCATAACAACGCCGTCACCTACAAAAGCTCGGATGACTCGCTCATTGTTTCCAGCCGCGAAAATTTTGTCATCGCGCTCGATTACGAAAGCGGCGCGATCAAATGGATTCTCGGCGATCCGACCAAACGCTGGTACCAATTTCCATCGCTGCGAAAATACGCGCTGGCGTTGGTCGGTTCGACGCTGCCACCGATCGGACAACACGCCGTGTCCATCACGACCGACGACAATCTCCTGCTCTTCGATGATGGCAAAAACAGTTTGAATCAGACGCCGGCCGGAACCGATCGCAGCTACAGCACTGCGCGAAAGTACAAGATCGACAATCAAACCATGAGCGCGACCGAGCTGTGGAATGACGGCAACCAGGCGCTGCAAAGTGAGTATTGCTCGAGCGTGTACGAAGACCACGCCGAGAACTATCTTGTTGATTACGCTGTCATCGGCATCAGCGACCCGGTCATCGGC
The DNA here is from genome assembly GCA_041167105.1 of Verrucomicrobiota bacterium. Classification (GTDB taxonomy): domain Bacteria; phylum Verrucomicrobiota; class Verrucomicrobiia; order Chthoniobacterales; family UBA10450; genus JAJPGZ01. Next base: position 15,685 of record JBEEGX010000097.1, on the reverse strand, counting down.
AGCTCGACCGTGCGAGTGACGGAAATTTTCGGCCTCGACTCGTTAGGCCTCAAAGTTTTCGATTACATTTACTACACCCAGAATTGCAACACGGCTTGGAACGCCATGCCGATTCATCTGGAAGGCGTCGGCTTTACCGGCACCGATCCGCTTGATCCGGCCGGCGGCTGGCGCGTTTCATCCCTCGCACGGGACGCGTCCGGCGCGAACGTTATGTTTCCGGCGATCGGCGGTCGGAGCTACCGCCTCGAATACAAAGACGAACTGTCCACGTCCGCGTGGTCGCCGGTGGCTGATTACACGCACACTTCATCCTGCAGCGACGCAGAGATTGTCGATCCATCGGCGAACACGCGCGCACAACGCTTCTACCGCGTCCGCCTGCTTCCTCCGTAAAGTCGATTGTCGATCTTACGGCAGAATAAAAAATGCCGTCCTGATAATTTTTCGTGCAGCCGACAAACAAAAACCGCGCTGACTGTTTACAGCCAGCGCGGTTTTGAATGAATGAATTGCTAAGGTTGGCTTACGGAGTCAACGCGGTGCCGGACTTGGATTTCACCAGCGCGATGTCGGTGCTGTTGAGATTTCCATCGACCGTCACATCGTTCCGGAAATTCGAAGTGTCGACAATTCCGCCGGACTTCGATTTCGTTTGCGCAATGTCCGTGGAGTTTGCGACAGCGTCGTTCGTCGTGTCACCGACAAGTACGCCCATGATCGCGGGAACAGCGCCCGTCGCGCCGGTCGAATCACTCGCATTGTTCAATGTGACGGTGGTTGACTGACCGCTGGTCACGCCCGTGAGGTTGACGGTGTATTGGTTAGAATTGGGTCCGATAAAGCTGCCATTAATGGAGCCCGCTCCGGTGGTGACACTCGCGCCACTGACACTTGATAGGTTGTTGAGGAATGTGAACACGAGTTTGTAATCGTTGTTCGCTCCTCCATTACGGCATTCCACCGCACGAGGATCCGGCAGTTGCGGCAGAACGATGTCGAAGTCACCCGCGGTTCCATGCGTTTTGCGAGAGACGACGCTACTCAACAAAGGCGGACCTGCCGCGTTTACCGTGATATTTTGTTGCGCGATGTTGCCGCTCGTTAGGCCAGATGTGCTCATAACTCTCACCCGGGCCTGCTTGGTTCCCTGAGTCGTGTAGGTGTGGGAGACCATTGCCGCCGCTGCGCCAAAGGTGGCAACATCTCGAGTCACTTGCTGACCGTCACCGAAGTCGAAGATGTAGGAGGCGATGGTGCCGCATCCACCAGTCGGTATGTTCGAAGTCGACGCGTCGAAACTTACAGTCAACGGCGCGTTGCCCGACGTTGGGTTCGCGGCGAGCGCCGCCACCGGCGCGGCGGAACAGGAGAGGGTACCCTGTACCGTGTACACGCCGTCTCCGGTCGTTTGAGCGTCGACCCCGTCCGACGAGTCTTCAATAACAACTCCGGGAGTGATTACGATTGTGGTTACACCTTGGATTTGGGTGAGCGTCTTTCCCTGCCACACTTCCGGTTCGATCGACCAGGCGGTGCACGCTGTACAGCCCGTAATTGCGGTGAAATTGATGGTACTCCCGATGTTCAAGTCTATGTTGATCGTGCCGTTTGGCAGCACGTTGCCCGAGACCGCCGGGTTGGTGAAATAAGTGCCCCCACTGCCATCTGCCAAGGCATAGCCAATACTGAATCCCGTTGTCCCGTTGTTGTTAGCTCGCGTGCCGGTGGCGTCCCAACCGAGGCTCATCGTTCTCGCCCTGCCGTCCGAGGCCATGCTGGCAGGTAGGAAAAAGTTCACCTGCCAGCGGCCGTTGGGTAGCGGGCGGACCGTGCCGTTATTCTGGGGATCCATGGTGGGCACCTTCAGGACAAATCTGATCTTGTTCGTACTACAATTGATGAAAGGTTCGCCGATAGCGACGTACTGGATCGACATCTGATTGGTGGGATCAGGAAAGAAGGCTGCCGCGGGGCCCTGCACCTGAACGTACGGCGAGGTGCACTGCGGCCCTGCGGCTATCGTTTCTCCGGTCAACAATAAGGAAGTGCAGATTGTGACGAGGCTCAAAGTCGTGACCGCGAACCTTGAGCACCAGTTTTGATTTGTTCGGCTTGTTTGCATAACGGGCTTTCTATTTTTTGGGTTAAGTCTTTCGCTTAGCCCGTCCCCAATTTTCCCATTTGGAGCGGGAATGGCTGATTGAGGTTTCGGATGTGCTCGGCTGCGCGGTTGCCGCGCCACGTCACTTTTCTAACGGCGGTGTCCCTAACGAATTGCCACCATGCGTCGAGCGTCGTTGTCGATCATCTTGTCAGTTGAAGACTTACAGGTCGGCGAGACAGCGATTGTCGATCTTACGGCAACGAAAAATAATCCGCCGCCTGGTAATTGCCGTCGACGCCCTTGACGATTTGCATGAGCACATCGTTCACCAGCGTGCTGGCGCCGAAGCGAAAAAGGTCGGCCGTGAGCCAATCGTCGCCTAACGTCTCCTTCACCATCACGAGATAAGCCAGCGCTTGTTTCGCTGTGCGAATTCCACCGGCCGGCTTCATGCCGATCCGAATTCCTGTTTCGTAAAAGTAATCCCGGATCGCTTCCAACATCACCAACGTCACGGGCATCGTCGCCGCCGGCGAAATTTTCCCTGTCGATGTTTTGATGAAATCGGCGCCGGCGCGCATGGCCAGCTCACTCGCCACGCGCACATTGTCGTAGGTCTGCAGCTCGCCCGTTTCCAAAATCACTTTCAGATGCGCCTCGCCGCACGCTTCTTTCGTCGCCGCGATCTCGTCGGACACGCGCACGTGTTCGCCCGCGAGAAATTTTCCGCGATCGATCACCATATCGATCTCATCCGCGCCATCGCTCGCCGCCGTTCGCACTTCCGCGAGCTTCAATTTCAACGGCATCAATCCCGTCGGAAACGCCGTCGCGACCGACGCGACTTTCACTGTCGATCTTGCGAGAAATTTTTTCGCCACCCGCACGAAGTTCGGATAAACGCACACCGCCGCGCACGACGGCACATCGTATCGCGGATCAGTCGGCTGCATCGCTTTGCGACAAAGGAACGCCACTTTTCCGGGCGTATCTTTTCCTTCGAGCGTCGTCAGGTCCATCATCGACATCGCCAGTTTTAATCCGGCGAGCTTCGCCGAAGTTTTGATGCTGCGTTTGGCGAAGGCGCCGGCGCGCTCTTCCACCATCACTTGATCGATTGTCGATCTTGTCGACATGCGACGATCCGCCGCGCCGTTGCGCCGCGCGTTGGTGATGTTGCGTGCGAGTGTCTTCACAATTTTTCTCGCGATTCCGCTCGCGCATCCGCGATGAACGGCGCCAGTTTCAGATAAAACTTCGTCACGTATAGCAAATAACCGCCGAACCCGACAAGCTGCGCTGTCACCGGCCAGACGGTCGATCTTGCGCTGGCCGAAATTTTTTCTCGCGCACAACGGGCATGTGCATTTCGTGCCTGGAGGGATTCGAACCCCCAACCTTCTGATCCGAAGTCAGAAGCTCTATCCAGTTGAGCTACAGGCACAGCGGGTGTGACTGTAACTGTTTCGCGCTGCGCAGCGCAAATGCTTAGGCGGCGCGCAAGAGCTCGACACCGTCGAGCGCCGCGATCATTTCACAACCGGCGACCAATTTCTCGAGGTCGCTGCAACGTTTGAGCGCGTCGTCATTGAGGAAACCTTCCCAAAAATTGGGCGTGACTGCGCGGAAGTTTGATTGGCCGAAGAAGTCGATGGTGGAGGACATACCGTAACATTTAGCAACGACCATGCCGCGCTAAGATCGACATGTGCATTTGACCGGCGGTTCGCGGCGACCTACAAACGGGCGAATGATCAAAGCGTGTCACGTCGCGGCGTTCTTCGCCGTATGCGCGACGGCATTCGCCGGCACGCACAAGATCCCGCCGGGAGAAGGAATCGCGACCGTGCAGACTCCGGACAAATGGAGAACGAATGAGAAGGGCGAGCTGGTCGAAGCGATTTCGCCGGACGGCTCGGTTTGTTTTTTGATCATTCCGGTTGAGCGCAGAAAAGTCGCCGAGTCGATGGGCGAAGCGATGCGCTACATCCGCGGCGTCGGCGCGATCGTGGTCGATCCGAAAAGTCTCGTGCACACAACTGGCAAAGTGAAAGACGCGGACGCGGAGTTCGTTTCGTGGAAAGGAAAAAATAAATCGGGCGATGTCGAAATTAAGTTCTCTATCTTCTCACCCGACCCGAGCGAACCGCTGCTCGCTGCGTACTGGGGGCCGCCGGCTGCGATCAAGAAACATCAGTCGGAGCTCGACAAGATGTTGCAGAGCGTCCGCAAAGCCGAGCACGAGAAATCGCAAGATCGACAATAAGATTTGGGGTGGCCGACGGGACTCGAACCCGCAACAGCCAGGACCACAACCTGGAGCTCTACCATTGAGCTACGGCCACCATGCGGAATCCGATTGTAGATTTTTGATTTCAGATTGCAAACCGCGCGGAATCTGTGGCACGGTCTGCGCTTGTTCGTTCCCCGTGGTGGAAGCTGGAATTGAAACCGCACGCGGACACGCTATTTTCTCGCCCGCCTGTCCATGAAGAAATTCTGTTTGCTCGTCGGGTTGCTCGCGCTCGTCGCCGCATCGCCGTTGTCGATCTTCGCCCAATCATCGGACGATCCGAGCGAGACATTTCTCAAGGCCTACATGACCGCGCAGCAGGCCGAGAAACTCGAGCACGAAGGTCAATTCAACGCTGCGCTCGCGAAGTACCGCTTCGCCGGAAGTCTCATCGAACAATTGCGAAAGAGTCACGGCGATTGGCAACCGGCCATCGTTGACTATCGCGGCCGCAAAGTTTCCGAAGCCATTCTGCGCGTCCAAGGCAAAGCGACAACGCAACAAGATCTCAATGCTGGTCCGTCGCAATTGCCCGGCAACGCTCCGATTCTTCCGGAGCAATCGGGCGCGCCGGAACCAAATGTCGAAATCACCGGGGCGCGGCCTAACGACTTAGCTTCACCTGTTCCGCGAACGGCTGCGGTCGAGCCGACCAAAGCACCACCGCCGGCGCCGGCGGCGACGGTTGATGATGCGGCGATCAAGGAAGCGACGAAAAAATTACAGAGTCGCGTCGATTCACTTGAAGCCGAGTTGCAAAAATCGCGTGACAAGTTTGTCGACGCGCAAAAAGAAAAAGATGCGCTCAATGCGAAGTTAAAGGAGAGCGCCTCGAAGCTCGACAAAGCGCAGGCCGAAGTCGGCCAGGGCAAGGACGCGGAAAAGAAATTGCGCGATCAGCTCGCGGACGCACATGAGTCGTTGAAGAAAATCGAAACGACGAAGGGTTCCGATTCCAAAGCGCAGGAAGCGTTGCGCGCCGAGATCGCGGAGTTGAAGAAGAGTCTCGCGACGGTGGAGCAGGGGCGTTCGACCGCGGAAAAAGAGCGCGATGATGTGAGTGCGCGCGTCGCCGCTGCCGACAAACGCGTGGCCGACGCGGCCAAGCAACGCGATGACGCCGTCGCGAGCGCGAACAAACAGCGTGACGATGCCGTCGCGCGGTTGGCTAATTTGAACGACGCACAAAAACGTGTCGATCTGCTCGTGACCGAGAACTCCGACCTGAAGAAGAAATTGGCCGATGCGGAAAAGAGCGTGCGCGATTTGGGCTCGGACAAACCGAAAAAAGAGCAGGAGCTCGCGGACGTGCGCCGGCAAGTGGACGATTTGCAGCAGAAACTCGCGTCGAGTCAGAAGCAAAATCAGGATTACGAGGTGCGCGTTGTCGATCTTAACAAGCAGCTCGAAGAGGCGAGCAAACAACTCGAGAGCACGAAAGTCGTCGGCGTGAATGCGGAGGAAACGGCGCGCCTAACGAAGGAGAACGAAATCCTGCGCAACATCGTCGTGCGCGAGCGACAGGAAGAAGCGCGACGCGAGCAAGCGAAGAAACTCATGTTCGCCGAGTTCGACAAGCTCAAGATTAAATCGGACACGCTCACGGAGCAGATCCAATTGCTCGCGCAGCCGGTCACGAAACTGAGCGACGAAGAGCTGGCCTTGCTGCGTCAGCCCATCGTTTCGATTTCCGATAACAGCGCGAGCGCGTTGAAAGCGAGTTTCACCTTCGCCAAAAAATCCGGCAACACGCCGCTCACCATTACCGGCGCCGACGGCAAACCTGCGCCCGCGCAATCCGAAGCGGACGAAAAAGCGAGCACCCCGCCGGGTAATTTTCATCCGAATGTTCCCGACGATCTCCAGGGCATGGCGCGCGACGCGAAGGAGAATTTCGACAAAGGCCGCTACCGCACAGCCGAGAAATTGTATCAGGAGCTGCTCACAAAAAGCCCTAACAACTTGTATGCGGTTTCAAATCTCGGCGTCGTTTACTTTCGCACCGGCAAACTCAAAGCGGCTGAGCTCACGTTGAAGAAAGCGATCGCGCTTTCGCCGAAAGACGAATTTTCGCACACCACTCTCGGCATCGTTTACTATCGACAATCGAAGTTCGATGACGCGCTCACGGAGCTGACGCGTGCGCTCGCGATTAATCCGAAGAGCGCGACGGCGCACAATTATCTCGGCATCACCGCGAGTCAGAAAGGCTGGCAGGAAGCGGCGGAGAAGGAGATGCTCGAAGCCATCGCCGATAATCCCGATTACGCCGACGCGCATTTCAATCTCGCGGTCATTTACGCGACCGCGTCGCCGCCGGCGAAAGAATTGGCCAAGCGCCATTACACGCGCGCGACCACGTTAGGCGCGCAGCCCGATCCGACGCTCGAGAAACTGCTGCGCTAAGATCGACATCTCCTAAGATCGACATGTAGCATTTCGCGCATGCGAATTCTGCGCGCTCTCGGCATCGCGTTCCTCACCGGCATCGTCGGAATGCTGCTCGCGTTCTTCGCCGCCGATCAACTGACGAGGCTCTATCACGTCTCCGATTTCGAAGGCCAACGCGCCATGGGCGTCGTCTTCATTTTTTCTCCGCTCGGCTTCATCGCCGGATTCGTCGTCGGATTTATAAGCGCGGTTTTCGTCCGCGGTTTTTTCAAAGCGCAGTCCTTGTCGATCTTCGCCACGATTGTTCTCGTCGGAATCGTGTCCGGAATCGCCTGGCTCGGATCCGATCGCACGCCAGAGATCAACGGCAAGAACGTCGCCCTTGAATTTGAATGGAAAATTCCCCCGGCGATTCAAATGCCGCCCGAGCCTAACGACCAGAATCTCTACGTGAGCCTGTACGCGAGCCGGCGCGATCATCATCGCGCGGAATTGAATTTCAAAGGCGTGATCGCGCGCGATGGCGTGACGATCGTGCCGGGTCGCGCCACTCTCTTGACGCGCTCCGCGAATCGCCAGTTCCTCGCGGCCGTCGGCGATAATTCGACGCCGGGTCAGCTATTTTCTCTGGCAACGCTCGCGCCATCCCCGCGTGCGGAGACGGATTGGTCGGATTGGATCACGGCGGAGAACGATGCGCGGCTGAAAACGATTCCCGAGTCCGAACGAACGTCGATTCGTTACCGCGTCCGCGTGGTCGACTGAGCCGTGAAACCATTTCTGACCGCCAACTGGCGGTACCTCGCGCTTCTCAATTACGTTGTCGATCCTGCGATTGTCGCGCCACTCGTCCCGCCGGGCACCGAAATCGATTACGAAAACGGCGAGACGTTCGTCAGCGTCGTCGGTTTTCTTTTTCTGGACACGCGTTTGTTAGGCCTGCCCATTCCGCTCCATCGCGATTTCGAGGAAGTGAATCTTCGCTTCTACGTCCGCAAAAAATCGGCAGACACGTGGCGGCGCGGTGTCGTCTTCGTGCGCGAGCTCGTTCCGAAACGCGCCGTCGCTACGGTCGCGCGGACATTTTATGGCGAACCATATCTGGCTGTGCCGATGAAGCACGACATCGAACATGTCGATCTTGCATTGAACGTCGAATACTCCTGGCGCCGCGGCACAAAATGGGAATCGCTGAAAATGAAAGCGAGCGGCGAGCCGCAAATTATTTCCGCAGGCTCGCACGCCGAATTCATAACCGAACATTATTGGGGCTACACCTGTTTCCGCGGCGGCTGCAGCGAATACCGAGTGAATCATCCGCGCTGGAAAACTTGGAACGCCGACTCATTCGAGCTGCGCGCCGATCTCGCCACTCTTTATGGCGAGCAATTCGTCGAAACGTTGAGTCAACCGCCGCGCTCCGCTTTCATCGCGGACGGTTCGCCGATCGAAGTCCTACTTCGCGAGCAATTGCCGTAACACGAACGGCAAAATCCCGCCGTGTTTGTAATAGTCGATCTCGATCGGTGTATCGATGCGCAGTTTCACCGGCACCGAACCTTTGCCGGAAATTTCCAACGTCACTTGCTGCCCGGGTTGAACATTGTCCGACAGTCCGGTGATCGAAAAAGTTTCCGAGCCGTCGAGGCCTAACGATTGCGCGTTTGTGCCTTCGAGAAATTGCAAAGGCAACACGCCCATGCCGACGAGGTTCGAGCGATGAATGCGTTCGTAACTCGCCGCCACCACCGCCTTCACGCCTAACAAACGCGTCCCCTTGGCCGCCCAATCGCGCGACGAGCCCGTCCCGTATTCATGGCCCGCGATGACGACGAGCGGCACGCCTTCCTTTTGATACTTCATGGCCGCATCGAAGATCGACATCTGCTCGCCATCGGGCTGGTGTTTCGTCACGCCGCCTTCGACGCCAGGCACCATCAGATTCTTAATGCGCACATTCGCAAACGTCCCGCGCGTCATCACGAGATCATTTCCGCGTCGCGAACCGTAGCTGTTGAAATCTTCCGGTTTAATTCCGCGCGACATTAGATACTCACCCGCCGGCGACGTCGCTTTGATCGCGCCCGCCGGCGAAATGTGATCGGTCGTAACGCTGTCGCCGAAAATTCCGAGCGGTCGTGCGCCGGTGATATTGTCGATCTTGCTGACGTCCATCGAGAAATCTTTAAAGAACGGCGGCTCATGGATGTAATCGCTCTTCTCGTCCCAAACGTAAACGTCGCCTTTGCTCGACGGGATCTCGTTCCATTTCGGATTTTGATCCGCGAAATCGCGATACAATCTGCGAAACACTTCCGGCGTCAGCGCCGATGCCATGGCGTCGCGAATTTCGCCTAACGACGGCCACAAGTCGCGCAGGTAAACGTCGCCGTCCTTCCCTTTGCCCAGCGGGTCTTTCGTAAGATCGACATCTACTCGTCCGGCCAACGCGAATGCGACCACGAGCGGCGGCGACATGAGAAAGTTCGCTTTGATGTTCTGATGCACCCGCGCTTCAAAGTTGCGATTGCCGGAAAGCACCGAGGCCGCGATGAGATCGTGTTGATTGATCGCTTCTTCAATGCGCGGATGCAGCGGCCCGGAGTTTCCGATGCACGTCGTGCAACCATAGCCGACAATGTTGAATCCAAGTTGATCGAGATACGGTTGCAGTCCGGTCTTCGCCAAATAATCCGTGACCACGCGCGAGCCGGGCGCGAGCGAAGTCTTCACCGCCGGATCGATCCGCAATCCGCGCTCGACCGCTTTTTTCGCCAGCAATCCAGCCGCGAGCATGACGCTCGGATTGCTCGTGTTCGTGCAACTGGTGATCGCCGCAATCAACACACTGCCGTGACCGATTTTTGTTTGTCCGTGATGAAACGGATCGGCGTGTTGCAAATCTTTTGCCGTATCGGGCGTTGGCCGATTCGTCACCATCTCGGCTTTGTTGCGCTCTTCACCCGGCTCGATGTTTTGCATTTCGCCGTCGGTCGGCGCGCTTCCGTTCAGTTTCACCGAATGTTTCACGGCAAGATCGACATCTTCTTTTCCGTAACCGCCGTCCGGCACAGATTTCTTCAACAACGAACGAAACGTTTCGCCTAACGACGGCAGATCGATTCGGTCCTGCGGCCGTTTCGGTCCGGCCACGCTCGGCTGCACATCGGCAAGATCGACTTCGAGATCGACCGAATAATCGATGTCGCCTTTGCGCGGCATGCCGAACATTTTTTGCGCGCGAAAATAATTTTCGAACGCGGCGCATTGCTCGTCCGTTCGCCCGGTCGCGCGCAGATACGCAACCGATTCGTTGTCGACCGGAAAAAATCCCATGGTCGCGCCGTACTCCGGAGACATGTTGCCGATGGTTGCGCGGTCCGGCACCGGTAACGAAGCCGCGCCTTCGCCATAAAACTCCACGAACTTGCCGACGACTTTTTGCGCGCGCAGCAATTGTGTGATGTGCAGGACGAGATCGGTCGCGGTCACGCCTTCCTTCAAGCGTCCGCTTAAGTTTACACCGACAACTTCGGGCGTGAGAAAATAAACCGGCTGACCGAGCATTCCCGCTTCGGCTTCAATTCCGCCGACGCCCCAACCCACGACACCGAGCCCGTTGATCATCGTGGTGTGCGAATCAGTGCCGACGAGTGTGTCCGGAATATAAACGCCGTCACGATTAAGCACGCCCTTGGCGAGATATTCGAGATTCACCTGATGCACGATGCCGATCCCGGGTGGAACAAGCTGGAAAGTTTTGAAGGCTTGTTGTCCCCATTTCAGAAATTGGTAACGCTCGCGATTGCGCTTGAATTCCATTTCCAAATTCAACCGCAACGCTTCGGCCGATCCGAAGAAATCAACCTGCACCGAGTGATCGACCACGAGATCGACTGGGACTAGCGGCTCGATAATTTTCGGATCGCCGCCAACTCGCTGCACCGCGCTCCGCATCGCCGCAAGATCGACAACTAGCGGCACGCCTGTGAAATCCTGGAGAACGATCCGCGCGACGACGAAAGGAATTTCTTCGTTCGCCGGCTTCTTCGCGTTCCAATTCGCCAGCGTCTCCACATCTTTGCGGCGAACTTTTTTCCCGTCGCAATTCCGCAGCACCGATTCGAGCACGATGCGAATGCTCACCGGCAATCGCGAAATTTTCCCGACACCTTGTTCCTCCAATTTCGGCAACGAATGGAAAGATGCTTCACGGCCATCGCCCGCGTCGAATTTCGTCAGCGTTTTAAATTCGTTAGTCACTTCAGCTCCGCCAATTTCGTTTTCACTTTTTCGAAGTTCGGTAACGCGCGGGCGTCGTTGTCGCACTCGGCGTATTGAATCACACCTTGTCGATCTACGATGAAGACCGCGCGTTTCGGTACGCCGCCCATTCCGAGATTCATCTGCGGCAGGAACGAATCGTAGGCGGCGCCGTAAGCCTGCGCGACCTTGTGTTCGTAATCGCTCAGCAATGTCGCGGTGATGTTTTCCTTTTTCGCCCACGCTTCCTGCGCGAACGGATTGTCGCCGCTGATTCCGTAAACTTCCGCGTTCAATGATTGATAGGCTGCCAAATCATTGCTCACGCCGCACATTTCCGTCGTGCACGTGCCGGTAAACGCCATCGGGAAAAACAAGAGCAACGTATTTTTCTTTCCGAAGTTATCGCTCAATTTGATCTGCTTCGGCCCATCGGCCGTTTTCGTTGCTAGAGAAAAATCTGGCGCATTCGTTCCGACAGCGAGCATGAGAACGTCAGTATAAGATCGACATCTACTCGGTCAAAACGAAGATCGACAACTTCATCATGGATCGCGAGCCGCCGCTGGAAGAACAGCTGCACATCATTCGGGGTTTGCTCGAGCGGAAGGAAACTTACCGTGCCGTTTTCGCGCGCGTTTCGCTCGTCACCGGCACGTTGTCGATCTTCACCGCGGTCGCGATTTACGTGAACGATGAAATCACACGCTTTTTAGGACGACCAATCCGGCCGCGCGAATTCGCCTTCGCGTGGATCGACATATTCGTTCTCGCAGCCATCGCGATGATTTTCTTTTTGTGGCGCGCTGCTCGCGATAACGCGGATAAGTTTCCATCCGCGCGCACCAAATTGGCGCTGGGCACGATCGCGCCGCTCGGTCTCATCCCGGCGGCGTTCAGCGGATGGTTTTTCGCCACCGGATATCTCGGCGCGGCCGAGCTCGAGCTCATCACGGTGTGGATCGCATTCTACGGATTGATTTGCCTGACGAGCGGGTGGTTCGCTCCGCGATCGATCCCTCTCCTCGGCTGGTCCTTTTTGTTGACCGCGCTCAGTGTTCCATTGCTCGCGGATCGCATCGATGAATGGACCGACAACGTGCCGGTCACTCTGATGGGCGTGACATTCGGCGTTTATCATCTTGTCTTTGCGGCCTTGAATTGGAAGTCACGCGCGCCGATTGCGCGCAAGATCGACATCGGGTAAAGTGGGCGCCGATGGCAGACGATCGCTGGTGAGTCGTTAGGCTCACGAGAGGAAAGTCCGAACACCATACGGCGGCATGCTTCGCAGAATGCGGAGGCAGTCCCGACGAAAGTCGGGGTTGACGGAAAGTGTCACAGAAAAGACACCGCCGGTTCTTTGGCAACGAAGAGACGGTAAGGTTGAAAAGGCGAGGTAAGAGCTCACCGCGCGCGGAGCAATTCGCGCGGCAGGAAAAACCCCATGCGGTGCAAGACAAAACAGAGGTAGAGCAGCCGGCTCGTTAGGCCTCGGGTATCGTCGCACCACGGCGAATGAAAATTCGCCGGGCGGTTCCGTGAAAGCGGAGCTGAGATAAATGATCGTCCACGACAGAATTCGGCTTACCGCCATCGAAATATGAAGGGCGCTTTCGGAAACGAAGGCGCCCTTCGCTTTTATTTAAAAACGTCGTCGACACACGCGAGCAGATGCGAAACGGTTTCTTCCGTTTCATCACCCATGTTCGAAAGCCGAAATGTTTGGCCTTTGAGTTTTCCGTAGCCGCCGTCGATGACGACATGGTGTTTCGTCCGCAACCGCTTCACAAGATCGACAACATCGATGTCGCGATTATTTTTCACGCAGGTGAGCGTCTTTGAGCGGTAGCCTTCTTCGGCGAAGAAATCGAAGCCGCGACTACGCACCCAATCGTGCACCAACGCGTTGGTTTTTGCATGTCGATCTAAGCGCGCATCAACTCCTTCCTCGAAAATCTCTTCGAGCTTCGATTGCAACGCGAAGATGTGGCCGATGCTCGGCGTGGTCGGCGTCATCCAATCGGCCTGTTGCTTTTTGAATTCGAGAAAGTCGAAGTAGTAACCGCGGTCTGTTTGTTTTTCCGCGCGCGCGAATGCTTTTTCGGAAACGCTGAAGAGCGAAAAGCCGGGCGGAAGTGCGAGCGCTTTTTGCGAACCGGTGAGCATGACGTCGATGCCGAGCGCGTCCATGTCGATCTTGACCGCGCTGAATGATGAGACGGTGTCGAGGATGAGCGTGACGTCGGGATACTTCGCGAGCGCGGCGCAAATTTCCAGCAGCGGGTTCATCACGCCGGTGGAGGTTTCGTTATGAATCAGCGTGACGGTGTCGAACTTTCCCGAGCTCAATGCAAGATCGACATCTTTCGCGTCAATGTGTTTTCCCCATTCCACTTGCAATGCTTCGGCCTTTTTTCCGCAACGCTTGGCGACATCGAGCCATTTGTCGGAGAACGCGCCGCACATGCATACGAGCACGCGTTTGCTCACGAGATTGCGGATCGACGCCTCCATCACACCCCATGCCGATGAAGTCGAAAGAAACACCGGCTGCTTTGTGCCGAACAACGTTTGCAGCTTTGGATAAATGTCGCGGTAGAGATTTTTGAAATCTTGGCCGCGATGTCCGATCATCGGCCGCGAAAATGCGGCGAGCGTTTTGGCCGAGACTTCGACCGGGCCGGGCGTGAAGAGTTTGTCGTGCGGAATCACGACGGCAAACGTTCAACGTTCAACGCGCAACGTCCAATGCCGAAGTCAGCAAAAGAAAGATGTCGATCTTACGATTTTTCTTTCGAGATGAAGCTGATGTCGCCGCTGCGCTCGAGCTGCGCGAGACGAATGTCCTCGAGGTTTTCCGTTTTCGCGCTGAGGCGCAAATCTTCGGCGAGGTCGTGCTTCGAAACGAGCGCGCTCTTCATCGCGTCCCAATCAACTTTCCCATTCCGCACGAGCGCGACTTCTTCGCCTTTGATTAATTTACCGAATGAATGCGAGCGATACGCGAACCATGCGCATACGCGATGAATGATCATGAGAGTGATGGCGCCGCCGATGGTGAGTAGAAACGGCGCGGTGCCGTTGATCGCGCGGGAAAGCATCGAACCAAGCAGCACGATGAAGATGGCGTCGAAAGCCGTTTTTTCCGAAAGCGAACGGCGGTCGCCCAGGCGCACCATCGTCAGTCCCGCAGCGAATATGATGAGACCGCGCAGCGCGATTTGCAGCAGCGTTAATTGAGTGGGATGGCCATCGGCTCCGAACATTTTCAGGTAGATGTCATGCAGCGATTCCATACAAGAATTTCGCTTGGCGGCGCATCATTAGACGTATTCGCATGAATCCAGCGAGCGCATGAAGTGCGTTCTTTTTCTGGAGGCAAAATCATGGCACGGGGAAGCAAAAAGAAATACACCTCGAAACAAAAACGAAAAGCGGAGCACATCGAGGAAGGCTACGAGAAACGCGGCGTCTCGAAAAAAACCGCGAAGGCGCGCGCATGGGCGACCGTTAATAAATCGGACAAAGGCGGCAAGAAAAGCGGCAGTGGTCGCGGGAAGAAATCGAGCAAAGCCAGTTCGCGCAAAGGCGGCGTCGCCAAAAAGAAGCGCCGTTAGTTGATTGTCGATCTTGCGCGATGCCGGCGAAGAATTCCGATTTGCACGGCAGCGCGCCGGACAAATCTAAGACGGCGTTGTTGATCGTCGATGTCATCAACGATCTCGATTTTCCGGAAGCGAAGCAATTGATGCGGTATGCGCCGACCATGGCGCGGAAGCTGGCGAAGTTGAAAGCGCGAGCGAAACGCGCGGGGATTCCATGCGTTTACGTGAATGACAACTTCGGACGCTGGCGCTCCGATCTGCGCTCGTTAGTCGAGCATTGCCGCAAAGGTAAGGCGAAGGAGATTGTCGATCTTTTGCGGCCGGAGCAGGACGATTACTTCGTTCTTAAGCCGAAACATTCGGGATTTTTTTCTTCGACGCTCGAGACACTACTACGTTATCTCGGCGCGGAACGGCTTATCATCACCGGTATCGCCGGAAATTATTGCGTGCTCTTCACCGCGAACGACGCCTACATGCGCGACTACAAATTGATAGTGCCGTCCGATTGCACGGTATCGAATACCGCGAGAGAAAATCGTGCCGCGCTCAAGTTGATGAAGAATTACCTGAAGGCGGAGGTGAAGCCATCGCCGAAGTTGAAATTGTCCCGGGCCCGCAAGTAAGTCGCGTCGGGCTTGCGCACGTTAGGTTCGCGTGGCAATAAACGATTCCCGCGCAAGATCGACAATCGCATTTATGCCCACCGCAACGCCACCCACTCGCGAACCCAAAATCGACGCGCACGTTTTCTGGTTCAAGTATCACAAGGAAATCATCGCGGTCGTCCTCGTCGTCATCATCGGCGCGATCGGGTTCGCGGGTTACCGTTTTTACACTGCTCGGCGAGACTCGACCGCGGCGACGATGCTCGCGAAAGCGAAAACGCCGGCCGATTACCAGCAGGTCATCGCGCAATACCCGAGCACGCCGGCGGGGGCGTCCGCCTATTTATTGTTAGGCCAGGCGCAACGCACCGAGCGGAAGTTCACCGAATCGAACGCGACGCTGCAAACGTTCGTG
>JBEEGX010000096.1:0-15227 GCA_041167105.1 Verrucomicrobiota bacterium | reverse complement strand
CGCGAACCCGAAAGTCGTCATCAACAATCTCTATAAACACACCGCGATGGAGAGCTCGTTCGCGGTCAACATGCTCGCGATCGATCACGGCCGGCCGAAGTTGCTGCCGCTCAAGCAAGCGAACCAGGCTTACATCGATCATCGCCGCGAGGTCGTTTTGCGGCGCACGCGTTTCGAATTGCGCAAAGCGGAAGAGCGCGCCGAAACCCTCGAAGGTTATCTCATCGCGCTCGCGAACCTCGATGAATTCATTCGCATCATTCGCGGTTCGGCCAATCGCGATGAAGCGCGAGTGAAATTACTCGCGTTTGAATTCACGAAGAAGCAGGTCGAGCAAATCGGCATTCTCATTCGCAATCCGGCGCGTCTGACCGAAGGCCGCTACGCCTTCAGCGAACATCAGGCGAATCAGATTCTCGATTTACGTTTGTATCAACTGACCGGCCTCGAACGCGACAAGATCGACAAGGAATACAAGGAACTGCTCGAGACGATCACAGATCTGCGCGACATCCTTGCGAAAGAGCAACGCGTTTTCACCATCATCAAAAAAGAGCTGCGCGATCTCCGCGACAAACACGGCTCGCCGCGATTGACCGAGCTCGCGGCGGATGAAGGCGAGATCAACATGGAAGATCTCATCGCCAATGAAGGCTGCATCATCAGCATCACGCACGGCGGTTTCATCAAACGCACTGCCGTGAGCGCGTTTCGCGCGCAACGTCGCGGCGGCAAAGGCGTCATCGGAATGTCCACGCGCGAAGGCGCGACCGAAGAAGAAGAAGGCGATTTCGTTCAGCATCTTTTTACCGCCACGACGCACGATTACCTGATGTTCTTCACCGAATCCGGACGCGCGTACGTCGAGAAGGTTTACGAAATTCCAGAGATGGGACGCGCGACGAAGGGTCGCTCGATCGCGAACCTTCTCGAACTTCGCAACGACGAAAAAATCGCGGCGACCATTCGCATTCAGTCGAAGAAGTCCGGCATTGGACCGAACGTTGTCGATCAAACGTGGGACGAAAATCTCCACATCGTTTTTGCCACCCGCACCGGCATCGTCAAGAAATCCAATTTGTCCGATTACCGCAACGTGCGCAAAGGCGGCATCATCGCGATTCAAATCGAGAAGGACGATTGCCTGATCGACGCCATGCTAACGAACGGCAACAACGAAGTCGTTCTCATCACCAAACAGGGAATGAGCTTGCGCTTTCACGAGGAGCAATTGCGCGATCAAGGCCGCAACACCGTCGGCGTCTGGGGAATTCGCCCGAGGAAGAAGGACCTCGTCGTGGCAATAGCGATTGTCGATCTTAGCGCGATGTTGCTCGTCGCCGGCGAAAACGGAATCGGCAAACGCACGCCGTTCGACGATTACCGAAAACAAAAACGCGGCGGCAAAGGCATCATCACGATGAAGACCGGCGAGAAAACCGGCGACGTCGTCGGCGCGCTCACCGTCACCGATAAAGACGAGCTCATGCTCATCACGACCAAAGGCCAGATGGTGCGCACGCGCGTGAAAGAAATCCGCATCGTCGGCCGAAACACCATGGGCGTGAAACTAATGGACCTGCGCGGCGCCGAAAAACTTCAAGCCATCGCGCCTGTCGTCAGTCAGGCGGAAGAAGAAGAAGTGCAGGTCGCCGACGCGCCCGCCGCGAAATCGTAGTTGCCTGCCACCCCGTAGCCTAATGCCAGTCCGGCTCGGACTGAAGGCGGGTCGATCTTGCGGCTCAACGGAAGGGAGCCGCCGAAGCGACTCCCTTTTACTTGGAGGAAACAAGCCGACCGCTCAGTGGCCGGTAGTGTGAGTCGTGGTCGTGCTGGTCGCGGCGCTTGGCTGCGCCACCGTTGTCTCACGGGTGCTGGTCGTTGTTTGCGTGGTCACCGGTTCCGACGCGCAGGCGCTCAGGAAGAATGTCGCGAGCAGGCAAAGCAATGGCGTAACAAGAATAAGTTTTTTCATATGTATAGAATCGTCTCTCCAAAAACGATTCGCCGCAAGTCGCCATCGTAGATGTATTAAAAGAATGACGAATGAGTGAGGAAAGCATTTCTTCGTCATTCGTCATTTCGCCGTCAGGCGATCGGCACTTCGCGGCCCAGCTCGCTCGATGCGTAGATGCCATCGATGATTTCCATTAACGCGACGGCCTGCTCGGCGTTATTGATCGGCGCTGCTTTGCCTGCGATCGCATCGAGAAAATTTCGCAACTGTAATTCAAAGCCGCTCGCTTCATCTTCGAGCGCATCGAGCGGAACGGCCGCGAGCGTACCTTGTCGATCTTCGAACAACGTCAGCGGTTTCAACCGTACCGACGCCTTCGTTCCGTAAACGACGGTGTTGATTAATTCCTGCCCGAAATATTTTCGCGGCGGAATCTCGTCGGTCAGATTTCCAGCCCATGATGTTTCCAATTGCACGACCGCGTCGTTCGCGAATCGAATGAATGCAAACGCGGCGTCCTCGACGTCGAACGCCGCGTTGCCCGCAAGCTGTGGGAAATTTTGAAAAACTTTTGCGCTGATCGAGACCGGCCGCGGCGCTCCCATCAAAAACCAAGCCGCGTCGAGCGCGTGAATGCCGATGTCGATCAAAGCGCCGCCGCCACTGCGTTTCTTTTCCGTAAACCAATTCCCCACGCCGACCGGAATCCCGCGCGACCTGACGAACGTCGCTTTCGCATGATAAATTCTTCCGAGCCGGCCTTCTTCGATCGCGTTTCGCGCGGTGCGCATCGCCGGAGTGAAACGAAATTGACGGCTGAAATAGTAAAGCAGTTTTCGTTTCTCCGCTTCTGCGCGCAGCACCTTCATTTCCGCTGCATTCATTGTCGGCGGCTTTTCGCAGAGGACGTGCTTGCCCGCCTCAAGTGCGGCGAGCGACACCGGGAAATGCAAAAAATTCGGCAGGCAAACGATCGCCGCATCAAGATGTCGATCTTGCAAAAGCTCGTGGTAGTCGCTGAAAGATTTGCGCGGCTTGAATTCCGATTCGAAGGCAACGCGCCGCGCCTCATCGAGATCGGCGCACGCGTATAACTCCACGTTGTCGATCTTCTGAAGGGCAAGCGCGTGTTGCTGCCCCGGCCAACCGGTCCCGATGATTCCGAAGTTACATGTCGATCTTGCCACGGCGTTTTTTTACTTCGCTGCGTCGGCGCTTCGATTCCAAAATCTTTTCCTTTAATCGGCGCGGTCGCGGCGATTTTCGCCGGCGCGCTTTTTCACGTCGCGCGATTTCAGCCGCGCGTTTGCGTTCTCGATCTTGCGCGATGGCTTTGCGCAATCGCTCGCGCGCGAGTTTGCGATTCATCGCTTGCGAACGGGAATCCTGCACCGTGAGCGAGATTCCGGTCGGCCGATGCCGGAGCGTCACCGCGGTTGAAACTTTGTTTACGTTTTGGCCGCCGGGTCCGCCGGAGCGCGCGAAAGTTTCTTCGAGATCACTTTCGCGAAGATCGACATGTTCCATTCGAATCAAACCGGCGCGATGTTTTCGCGGCCGTGGCGCAACACGCGCGCCATCCAGATGAGCTCGTTCAGGAATCCATCCACGCGCCGGACGAAATTCTCATCGAGCAATTGTCCGCGCTCATCAAAGAGCGAACCGATTTTTCCGAAGTTCACATCTTCGAAAATAGTGACGAGGCCGAGCTCGCGCATGACCGGCAATAGATTTTCGATGACGCGCGCGCCGCCCATTCCTCCGGCGGAGACGCCGCAAATGCCGACCGCTTTGTGGATGTATTCCTTCAAACACATGTCGAGCGCGTGCTTCAACAATCCGGGATAGCCGTGATTGTATTCCGGCGTGACGAGGATGAGCGCATCGCACTTGTCGATCTTGCGCGCGAACTCCGGGTCTTTCATTTGTTCGCCCGCGTCATCGAGTTTCATCGGCAACGTGCGCACGTCGATGAATTCCGTTTCCACGCCGGCGCGCTTCTTCGTTTGCTCGAAGACAAACTTCGCCGCGTGTTCGCTCTCGCGGCCCTGGCGCGCGGTGCCAAGAATCACTGGAATGAAAAGCGGGCGTGATGCCTCAGCCATTGACCGATTGTCCGAAAAGATTCGCGTCGATCAAGACAAGATCGACATCTTCGCTATGGCATGAGGTACTTCTGTCCGGCCGGCGCTTCGATTGTTCCGCCCGGGGATGAGCAACCGATGGCAAGGGCATCGACGTGAATGGCGACGCCGGTGTTATCGGTTTGCCAGCCGCGACAAGTGTTCGCGCTCGCCGCGAGAAGTGCATAATCGCCCGTCGCCGTTTGACCAAAACAGTTGGTGGCGATCGACGTCCACAAACCACGACCGGACGAACTGATTCCGATACAGTTCATTGCCATGTAGTTTGCAAATATTCCGGAAGCTGTATCGCTCTCTCCGCGACAGCCGGTCGCCACATCGGTGCTGATTCCAGCGTCGTTATGACCGACCCCGACACAATTCGTCGCCGAGCCGGCGGTTGTCGACGACGCGATACCGGCCGTTGTGGTCTTAATGCCAATCACGCCGTAGCCATAACTGTTGTTCACGGTCGTACCTACGATGCCAGCAGTGAAGGTGGCAGTGCTAGCATTGTAGCCATAACAATTTTGCACAGTCCCGCCATAGATCGCGACTCCTCCGCTTTTCGAGTAAACGGTGCAGTCGGAAACAGTCCGCGCCTCAATCCCGGTGCCTCCCGTGGTTGAAACTGAGCTCGACACAACTAGATCAGCGAAGATTCCAACGCCGCCCACGTTGCTGATGGTGCATCGCTCGACCACCATATTTAACAGATTGATGGACGTGTTGATACCCGCGCCGGAACATCCCATCACGGCAATGTCGCTAATACGGATGTTGCTGTTGTTGACAAAGGCGCGAATACCCTCCGCGAAACCCGTCCCGGAAAAGCTGCTGCCAGTAAATAGCACTTGGCCGCGAATATGGCCGTTGCGCACGGTGACGTTGCTGTGACCACCCGGAATGCTGATGGCAGTACCGGCCGCGGGATTCGAAGTCGAGTTCAACACGAAACCGTTGAGATCCAGCGTGACGTCGTCGGACGAAATAACGATCGCGCCGGTTCCGTTCGAAATATTGATATTGCCACTCAAGTAATACGAACCGGGTTGCGAAATCGTGTACGGAGCAGTGAACCCAGGCACACTCGGATCGATTACGGTGCGGGCCTCGATTTGGCTCAACGTTTTCATCGTCGGCGCGGGCGCGCCAGGCGGAACGAGCGAGCCTTGGGCGAAGATCGACATCGTCGAAATGAGCAGAAGGAGCGAGGAGAGGATTTTGCTCATGTCACGGGTTTACCAAGCGCACGCGATAAAAGCGAGAACCCAAATTGACGGAATCATTAGCCGAGAGTGTGAGTTGACCAACCGCGGCTGTGAGTTGGTTGCCGACGCTGTTCCAGGCTCCCCCTAACGAATCGCAGTATTCGAGCTGATAACTTTTTCCCGGGACAGAATTCCACGTGATCGTTGTCGATCCGTCAGCGTTCTTCACGATTTGCGCGACGACGAAATCGATTGCCGGATCGAGCCGGTCGTATTTGCCGTCCGCGTTTTCGTCTTTGATCGAAACAATCGGCAGCGCCATGAATTCGCTAGGGCCAATGTTGCCATCGCCATTTCCGGCCGGACCTTGCGCCACGAGCGCGCCGCCGTTCGCCGTCGCGTAAGCCGCGGCCGCGATGTAAATGGTTTGCGGTACGGAACCGAACGCCGCCGCAAGATCGACAACTCCCTCCATCTGTTCGCCGTTGTTCGCGCTCTTCACCACTTGCGACGAAGGCGGCGCATTGAACCAACCAACATAACTGCCCACGCTTTCGCCTCCGATAAACGGCTTGTTAGGCGCAACCGCCACGAGCCCCGCTTTCGCCCACGGCGCGGCCGCCGATGCCGACGCGAGCAATTGATCGCTCACGAAAATGAAATGGTCATTCGCGCCGTTCGTCCCCGGCGACCAGGTGGCGACGTAAAGAATTCCGGCACGCACAGCGGCGTAGATCGACATGCCGCTTGGATATTGAATGTAACCGGCAGCGTCGGCCTGTCCGTTGAGCGTGAACGGGACCGGCGTCGGCGCTGGAGTTGGAGTCGGGCTTGGCGTGGGAGTCGGTGTCGGCGGTGGACCAGCGCCGTCGTCTTCGATGAACACGTGCTGAATGTCCGACTTCGAAACGTTTCCGCGCGTGTCGCTCGCTTCGATGTAGTAATCGAGCAGCCTGCCGCGAAATCCTGCGATATTGTTATTGTCGATCTTAGCGAAATAATAATCGGCCAACGCGGGCGGCGTGATGAAGTAATTGATCTGCGAATTATTCGCCGCCGCGTTCAGGTCCGATGTTGTGTTCGGCAATGTGCGTTTCGTCATCGCAATCGTGATCCACGCACCGACCTCGGATCCGCCGGCGTAAGTTTCATTTTGATTGCTCGACAGTGGATTCGCGCCGTCAAGATCGACACGCATTTTCAAACTCACGCTGCCGACTCCGCTCACGTCATAGGCGTGCGTCCAAACGTAAAAGTCCGACGGCATCTTCTTGAGGTACCGATTGTCCGCGGTCGTGACATTGAACCATCCGAAGGTGTAGCCGCCGGGATTCCAGGGGAAACGTTGTGGCCGCAGCACCGTCGGCGGGGTATGGTCGCTCGTTAGGCGCGCACTGACATAGCCGGACAATTTCTCGATCGCGCGCCGCGTGGCGAGTCCCGCTTTGACTTCATCATCATTGCCCAGCCCACCGTAGTAATTGAATCCGGAATCGAGGCCGCAAAGATAAATGTGCCAGGCGAGCTCGATGTCGTTAGGCGCTGTCCAGCTGTTGTCCCAATCGTACGGCGCCTGAATTTTCCACGTCGCGACGCTGCCGCCGTTGTCACGCCAGATTTGTTCGGCCGTCTCGCACCAATTCGCGCCCGTGATGATGACCGCCCAGCTCCAAAACTTCGTCGAGAACCCCGGCGTTTCGATGTCGATCTTAGTGCCGGGATAAAAATTTCCGCCGCTCGCCCCCACCGGCGGCTCCATCCATTTCAAGAAATAGGGCGAACCGTAATCGGTTTCCGGAAAAATCCACGAGCCGTCCTCCACATGCACGAGCTCTCCCGCCGGCGGCGGTTTCGTGTTCACCATGTCCTGCACCGTCGTCGCGACGTAGCCGGCGCCTTTCGATTCGTTGAAAAACTGCGGCGTCGCTTCCATCCACGACGAGTAACCGCCGCCCCACGCGTTATCGCCGTCGCTCGCCGGCATGACCAGCGCCGGCCGCGAGGAATCGTTCGCGAACGGCGCGATGTATTGCTGAATTTTTCCGATGCCTTCGTTGGCGTAGCCGTAGCGATAACTCAACACGTCGTCCGACGGAACGAGGATGATGAATTTTTCCGCGCCCGTGTTTGGATCGACATACTTCGCGCGATGCAATTGATAGGCGAACGGCGCGACATTCCACGCCGCGTTGCCCGGATTCGGCTGGCCATACCACCAACCGTTCGTCGGCGAGGGGCCTAACAAGTCGGATTTGTTCGGAGGACTCGAGAAAATGTTGTAGTTGTTCGCAGCGAGATCGAACTGATTGAAATACGTCGGACACGTCCGGCTCAAATGATGACTCGCGACGATGCTCCATTGATAACCTTCGTCCGCCAGCACATCGATCATCGATTCCGAAAACGCCATCTCGGTCGGGAAATATCCGCGCGAATGATCGCTCAGGTCGGAGCTGCCGCTCCACGCTTTCCACCATGCCTGTTTAAAAATCTCCAGCTCTTTCCGGAAAACCGATTTCGGCAAAAGCGGACCTAACGAATGATGATAGTTGAAGCCGACGAGATCGAGCCGCCGGCTGCCCAGGGGCGTGGTCCAGCTTTTTGCCTGGCGATTTCCGTCCCACCAACCGCTGCCGTAACCAAGCTGATTGTTCGCCGCGAGATTGCGCACGTTGTCGATCAAAGAACCGGTGTAACTCAGCGCGAACCCCGATTCGTTAGGGCAACTCGCGAGCGAATCGCGCGGCCGGCCCTGATACGCCGCCTTGCGATCGTCAAGGCCGAACACGCCGGCGAGATCCGTGTCGGGGTGACCCGAACCCGTGCCGTAAGTTTGGTTAGGCTGGAGCACAAGCGAGTCCCACGCGTATTGCACGCGGCTGGTTTGGGCGCCGTTGCCGTTCCATTCCGGCCAATAGATCGGCTGATGATTATGCCAGAAGCGCGAGACGTAAACTTGTCCCTGCGCGAATGCGATTGTCGATCTTGCGAGCAAGACCGCGATGACGACGGCGGCGCGTTTCAATTGCGCGCGATGTTAGCACGTTAGTTAGGAATGAAACGCCAAAAAATCCTGCCGCTGGCCGGACTCGAACCGGCACGGGCGTTTTAAGCCCAACGGATTTTAAGTCCGTTGCGTCTGCCATTTCGCCACAGCGGCGTGTGCGCGCGCGTAGCGTAAAGTAAAAACTGCGAACCGCAATTTCCCAGGCCGCAACACTTGCAAAAAAGCTTTACTGCCCATCGGCCGCTAACGACATTGTCGATCTTGCACGAACGTCGCCCGCATCGATGAAACGAAAAAAGAAGTCGCCAGGTTCCGCCGCCGCATCCGCGAAAATCCTTTTTCATGTCGAAGGCAAAATGTCCACCTTCGGCGGTCCGCACGACCACGGCATGAGCCCGACCGAGGGACTGGCGTTGTTCGATGCGCGCGATCTCGATAATCCAAAATACGCTGATCTGTTTTTGCCTGCGCCACCGCCCGGCACGAGCGGTGTCGGTCGCCGGCTCAATCCCGAAAAATATTATTTCGCCTGTCGCTGGAATTACGCTGAGACTTCGCGCGAATTTTTGCGGCGCAGTCTCGCGCGCGTCGAGAATCCGCAGAACGGACTCACGGTCGATGCGCGTCCGGTCGATTGGGGACCGAATGTCGACACCGGCCGCGTGGCCGATCTTTCACCGGGTCTGGCCGCGGCGTTGAAATTAAACACCGACGATTTCGTGAGCATCACGATCGCGGCTGAGAGCGCGATTCCAGTTAAAGGAAAACGCGCCGCGATTGTTAAGCGCGCCGGTCACGGCAGCAGCAATCCGAATCCCAAACCGGCGATCAAAGAATTCATCGAGTCACCGTTTCACTCTGCCCGCAATGGCGGCAAGATCGACAAGGTGGTCCTGCATTGCACCGAATCGTCTTTACCCAGCACGTTGCGCGAATTTCAAACCGGCTCTCGCCAGGTCTCCGCACATTACGTCATCGATCGCAACGGCGACATTTACCAAATGGTGCGCGACAGCGAGCGGGCAAACCACTGCATGGGCGCGAACGAAAGTTCCATCGGCATCGAGCACGTCGGCGGCGAAACGGACGCGCTCGCGCCCGCGCAGGCAAAAGCGTCGGCGGCGCTGGTCCGTTGGTTACTCGGGCAGTACGACATTCCGCGTACAAATGTTTTCGGCCACGATTTTACTCCCGGTTACAGCCGGCCCGGCGGCACGAGCTGCCCCGATAAACTTTTCGGCGGCGCGCATTCGCAGGCGACGATCGCCGCCTGGATCGAAGCCAACGTGTGATCTGGGTCGCGATCGTTTTCGCAGCGGTTATCGGATTTCTTCTCTATCGGCGCGATATTTTTTGGCAGTTGCTCGACGTTTACCACGAGCTGAAACCGTGTCGCTTTAGCGTAATCGTCGCACTTCTGGGAGCGTTCGTGTTTCTGAAAAACGATCAGGGAACCGAAGTGTTGCGCGCGCTGGCCGAGCGTGGCGAATTGACCGGCGCGACCAACCTGCTTCGCCTAACGAGCTTCGCGATTGCGTTACTGGCATGGTCGCTCGCGAGTTGGTACTCCGCGCGCGTGCTGTTGGATTTCGATTTTCAAACTACGCGCGTGCCACGTGTCGATCTTACGCCGAAGTGGCGACGCTTTCATCGTTTCCTACGCCGCAATGTGCCGCGGCTGCTCGGCGCGTTGCCGTTGTTCGTCGTGGGCTTGAGTTTGTTGCGCGCGCGCGCGAGTTACGAAGACAATCCGCCGCGCATGTTGACAATCCTCGGCTGGCTCGCACTGGCCGGCGGCGCGATCTTGTGGCTGCTGTTTAAATTGCGCCGGCGTTTTCTGCAAAGCCCAGCCGATGCGAAAAAATATTCCGGGCTCAAACAAATGCATCGGCTCAGCCGCAGCGTTTTGGTGACGATGTCGATCTTGTCCGTCGCGCTGGCGTTGCTTTTCATTTTCAATCCGATTCGCTTCGCCGGAAATCTCGGCACCGGCGCTGTGCTTGGATTCGCGGCGGCGTGCTGGGTTTTCTGGGGCAGCGTGCTCGTTTACCTCGGCGCTTTGTATCGTTTGCCGGCGCTTACTCTGATTGTCGCATGGATCGCGATTTGTAGCCTAACGAATGACAACCACGACATTCGCACAATTTCGCGGGCCGATCCGTTTCAACGTCCACAATTGATCGACGCATTGCGCGTCTGGCACGATGACATCGTGAAAAAATATCCGGCGCGTCCCGTTCACCCGCTCTTCATCGTCGCGACGGAAGGCGGCGGAATTCGCGCGGCCTATTGGACCGCTGCGGTGCTGGGTTCCCTGCAAGACACTGAGGCCTCGTTTTCTGATCATGTCTTTGCCATCAGCGGCGTTTCCGGCGGGAGTGTCGGCGCGAGCGTGTTCGCCGCGCTCTTAGCCGATGGCACGCAAAGCGATTTCGCTAAGCGAGCTGAAGAGACGTTAGGCCACGATTTTCTGTCGCCCGCGATCGCGGCAATGTTGTACCCGGATTTTCTGCAGCGACTTTGGCCGTGGCCGTGCACATTTCTCGATCGCGGCCATTGGCTCGAAGAAAGTTGGGAGCAATCCTGGAAAACAGCCGTGGGTAACGAACGCTTCGGTGCTCCGTTCTTCGACCTGTGGAAAACAAATCGCGCCTATGTGCCGGCGTTGTTTCTCAACGGCACATCTGTCGAGTCGGGCAACCGCATCATCATTTCGAATATCGTTGTCGATGAAAAAAACTTTTTCGATGCTGAGGATGCGACGCGAAAACTTTTGCCGGAGCCAGAGCAGAGCGACGAAGCGAAGCGGACGAATGCGATTGTCGATCTTCCATTAAGCACCGCGGCGCACTTCAGCGCGCGCTTCACCTACGTCAGTCCGGCGGGCCGTTTCGCGAGTGACGGCACGCATGAGGTGGATGGCGGCTATTTCGAAAACTCGGGCGCGGCCACCGCGCTCGACATCTTGCGACAGGTGATGGATGCGATCAACGATCCGAATAATCATTTCGTCGATATCGCACCGAAGATCGTTATGATTAGCAACGACCCGTTAAGCGCGGCGTTCGCACCGCAAACCGAAACAGAATCGCCAGCCACACAGGTGGAACAGGCGAAGAGTGAACCGGGCACATTCCTCGAGGACGCGCTCGCGCCTGTTTACGCGTTGCTGAATTCGCGCGAAGCCCGCGGCACCTACGCACAACGCGCCATCGTGCGCGCACTGGAAAATTTTTACCAAACCGCACATGTCGATCTTAGCGCGGTCGGACCAACCAAAGTTTACGTCTTTCGTCTCGCGCCCGCGAAGGTGCCATTGCCGCTCGGCTGGATGCTTTCGAATCGCGCCGCTAATGCGATGCAGCAGCAGCTTTGCGATGAAGGCAAATCGGACGAGACCGAGATCGAGACTTGGAACAAACAGATGCGCGAAGAAATTATTTTCACCCTCGTCGGCCACGGCTCGCCGTCCGACCCGTGCGCGCCTGCCTCACATCCAACCACGGCCTCCGCACCGTAACTAATATAGGAGGCAAAAAATCTGATGGCAGAAAAATTGGATGGAAAAAAAGTGGCGATCCTTGTCGCCGATGGATTCGAACAGGTCGAAATGACGAAACCGCGCGAGGCGTTACAAGACGCGGGCGCGGACACGAAAATTGTTTCACCGAAATCGGGAAAGATTCAGGGAATGAATCACGCGGACAAGGGAGACAAGTTCGATGTCGATCTTACGCTGGACGACGCGCGACCGGAGGATTTCGATGCGCTCATGATTCCGGGCGGACTCATGAATCCGGACACGTTGCGCTCAACGCCGGAAGCGCTCGAGTTTGTTAGGCATTTCTTTGATGAAGGCAAACCGGTCGCAGCGATTTGTCATGGGCCGTGGGTGCTCATCGATGCCGGCGTTATTCGCGGACGAACGCTCACGTCGTGGCCTGCGATCAAGACCGACGTGCAAAACGCCGGCGGGAAATGGGTGAACGAAGAAGTCGTGGTCGACAACGGACTCGTCACCAGTCGAAAGCCCGACGACATTCCGGCGTTCAACAAAAAAATGATCGAGGAATTCTGTGAAGGGAAACACGCGGGCCAGCAGGCGAGAGCGGCCGTGACCCTTGAGACCTGACGCTTTCACGCAAGATCGACATCTTCATTGTAGCGGCGGTCTATGACCGCCGACCTAAATTAGTTTCGGCGCTCATAGAGCGCCGCTACAGTCAAACCACATGACGACCGCGAACAAAATCACCATCGTTCGCATTCTCCTCATTCCGGTTTTCGTTACGCTTGCGATTTACTACGGCGAAAGTATTCAGCGTCACCAACCGCTCGAGTGGCAACGCTTCGCCGCCATCGCGATTTTCCTGCTCGCCGCCGTCAGTGACAGCCTCGACGGCTACGTTGCGCGCCGTTACAACCAGCGCAGCTCGTTAGGCGTAATTCTCGATCCGATCGCGGACAAAGGTTTGCTTTTGAGCGGTATCATCACCCTCAGCATCAGCAACTGGAGCCAGAGCGATCCGGATTACGGAAAATTTCCGGCTTGGTTTCCCGTCCTCGTGATTACGCGCGACGCCGTCATTCTCGTTGGCTCGGCCGTATTGCATTTACTCAATGGCAAAGTACTCGTTAGGCCGAGCTGGACCGGAAAAGTCGCCACCGTCGCCCAGATGTGCGCCATCGCCTGGGTCATGTTGCAATTACGTTTTCTGCCTCTGCCGCTCATCGTCACCGTGGCTGGCTTTTTCACTGCCGTCTCTGGCGTCATCTATGTCATGAGCGGCGTGCGCCAATTGCAAGCGCAAGGCCACGCCAACGCGCGCCCGGACTAACGAAAGATCGACATCGTCATGAACGTCGCCATCGTCGGCCGGCCTAACGTCGGCAAATCGGCGCTGTTCAACCGGCTTGTCGGCCGAAACATCGCCATCGTGCACGACCAACCCGGCATTACGCGCGATCGCATCTCGGCTATTTCGAAAAAAGGAAAGCGACCATTCACGGTTTGGGACACCGGCGGAATCGTCGGCGCCGGCGAATCGGAATTGACCGATGACGTTGGTCGCGTCGTCCAGGAAGCGATAAAGGAAAGCGACGTGCTGCTTTTCATTGTCGATGCGAAGGACGGTCTGTCGCCGATGGATGAAGAGCTCGCGCGACTGTTGCGCAAAACGCGCAAGCCGGTCGTGCTCGTCGTGAACAAGATCGACGTCGACAAACATGAGCCGCTCGCGGCCGAGTTCGATTCGTTAGGTTTCGCGGAAGACGTTTCCATCAGCGCGGCACACGGCCGCGGCATTTCCGAATTGCTCGACAAGATCGACAATCACCTTTCGGACGAAATCCAAACGCCACCGAAACAAGATGCGATCGCCATCGCAATCGTCGGCCGGCCGAATGTCGGCAAGTCGTCGCTCATCAATGCCATCGTGCAAACCGAGCGCGCGATTGTGAGCGAGATCGCCGGCACCACGCGCGATGCGGTCGATATTTCCTACGAACGCGGCGAACAGCATTTCATGTTTATCGACACCGCGGGAATTCGCCGGCGCGGCGCGCATTCGTCGTCGGTCGAAGTGTTCAGCGTCATGCGCGCGGAACGCAGCATCAAGCGCGCGGACTTGTGCGTGTTGATTGTCGATCTTACGAGCGGCGTGACGTCGCAGGACAAACGCATCGCCGGTCTCATCCAGAAAGCGAGAAAACCGTGCATCGTAGTGCTGAACAAATGGGATCTGGTGAAACCAAGGCGCGGCGCGCGCGACGCGATCGGCGAACATGTCGATCAAGCGCGCGCCGAAATTTTCTTTCTCGATTACGCGCCGGTGCTGGTTGCATCAGCCAAGACGCACGAAAACGTCGACCGTCTCTTTCGTTTAATCGAACAAATCCGCGGCGCGTCACGCAAACGCATCGGCACGGGCGTTCTCAATCGCCTTTTGCGAGATGCGTTCGCGGCAAATTCGCCGCCGACGGTCGCGAACAAACGCCTCAAGTTATTTTACGCCGCCCAAGCCAGCGGTACGCAAGATCGACATCTCGACCCGCCAGAGTTCGTCCTATTCGTGAACGACCCGCGTTTGCTCCACGAGACGTATCGCCGATATTTGGAGGCGCGCATTCGCGAAGCCGAGCCCTATGCCGGCCTGCCGATCGCGCTGAAATTGCGGCCGCGCAGCGAGAAAAGCTGATTCGAACATTTCGCGCGTTGGCGTGTCTCACAACAAACATGAAGTCTACGCAGGAAATTACCGCCGAAGTGCAACAGCTCGGCCAATGGATTCCGGCTGTGCGCGAACAGGTCGGGCACGTTATTATCGGGCAGAAATATTTGGTCGATCGGCTGCTGTTAGGGCTGCTCGCGAACGGTCACATTTTGCTCGAAGGCGTTCCCGGTCTTGCGAAAACGCTAACGGTAAAAACGATGGCCGCCTGCATTAATACCGGCTTTCAGCGTCTGCAATTCACGCCCGATCTTTTGCCGGCGGATTTAATCGGCACGCTCATTTACAATCCGCGCACCGGCGAGTTCACAACAAAACTCGGCCCGATTTTTTCGAATCTTATTCTCGCGGACGAAATCAATCGCGCGCCGGCGAAAGTGCAGAGCGCGTTGCTCGAAGCGATGCAGGAACGGCAGGTCACGATCGGCGAGAAGACGTATCCGCTGAGCGATCCATTTCTCGTGCTCGCGACGGAGAATCCGCTCGAACAGGAAGGCACGTATCAATTGCCCGAAGCGCAGCTCGACCGCTTCATGTTCAAGTTGAACATCGGTTATCCGGCAAAAGCGGAGGAGAGAAAAATTCTCGATCTCATGGCGACGAGCGCGCCCGATCTCGCGGTGAAGGCGGTGGTCGATCCTCAACAAATCATCGCCGCACGCGATATCGTGAATCACATCTACATCGACGACCGGGTGA
>JBEEGX010000095.1:0-7183 GCA_041167105.1 Verrucomicrobiota bacterium | reverse complement strand
GGTCCGCTCGCGTCCGCCGTGATAAACGGAAGATTAATTTCGTATTCCTGCGTGGATGAAAGCGCGATCTTCGCCTTCTCCGCTTCCTCTTTGATGCGCTGGATCGCGTCCGGCTGTTTCGTTAGGTCAATGCCGCTCTCTTTTTTGAATTCGTTAACGATCCAATCCATCACGCGCGCGTCCCAATCGTCGCCGCCGAGGTGCGTGTCGCCGTTGGTCGCTTTCACTTCGAAAACGCCTTCGCCAATTTCGAGCACCGAGATGTCGAACGTGCCGCCGCCGAGGTCGTAAACCGCGATCTCTTCGTCCTTCTTTTTGTCGAGACCGTAGGCGAGCGACGCCGCCGTCGGCTCATTGATGATTCGCAAAACTTCGAGACCGGCGATTTTGCCCGCGTCTTTCGTCGCGTTGCGTTGCGAGTCGTTGAAGTACGCCGGCACGGTGATGACCGCCTGCGTGATTTTTTCGCCGAGCTTCGCTTCCGCGTCGGCCTTGAGTTTCGATAAAATCATCGCCGAAATTTCCGGCGGCGAGAAAGTCTTTTTCTCGCCCGCGACGTCCACCTGCACATGCGCGTCGCCGTTCGCCGCCTTCACGATCTTGTACGGAACGCGATGCTCCTCTTCATGCACCTCATCGAACTTCCGCCCCATGAAACGCTTGATCGAGAACACGGTGTTCTGCGAATTCGTCACCGCCTGGCGTTTCGCCGCCTGGCCAACGAGCCGCTCGCCGCTTTTGGTAAACGCGACCACTGACGGCGTCGTGCGCGCACCCTCGCTATTTTCCAAAACCACCGGGTCGCCACCTTCCATCACCGCCATGCACGAATTGGTGGTGCCCAAATCAATTCCTAAAACTTTTGCCATAAAATAAAATCCTTTCGTCCTCTGTTGATTAGTCGCTCAATCGATCGATCGCGACCTGCGGCATCTTTAGCACCGCCTCTGCCAAACATGTCGATCTTAGTAGATGTCGATCTTGCAGTGACTTACGCCGATTCGCCCGACTCGCGTTCGTTACCACCTGTCACACTTCGCGAAATGTCGGCCGCGACAACCGAGACGAGTTCGCGCGCTTCTGGGCACTTCAATTGCTTTTCACATGCCGCATGGAAAATCACGGCAGCATCGTCGCCATTTCGGGCGACATCACCTTTGCGTGCTCGCAATGCAAACGCCCGTTGGTAGTGAATGCTGCCGCAGCCGGACTGTCGCTGAACTGCCAACATTGCGGAAAATTAACCGGCGTTCCAAGACCTGCCGCGCGAGTCGCGCCGTCGCCTGAAAAACTTGCCGACATCCACCGTCGTCTGAAAGAGAACGAATCGCAGCGCACCGAAATCACCGGCTACATCAATCAATCGTCGATCCAGCTGCATCGCTGGCAGCTTCGCCTGCAAACGTTGAACGAACGCAAAGCTGAGCTCGAAGAAGAGCTGCGCAAAACTTCTTAGTTTTACTGATTCATCGCGCGCAGTACGTTCAAGCGTGCGCGAATATCACGATCTTCTCCGGCTCGTCCTCGAACACGGAAAAGAAAAATCGGATCGCACCGGCACTGGCACGTTGTCGATCTTCGGCGCGCAAGCGCGTTTCGATTTGCGCGAACATTTTCCGCTGCTTACGACGAAGAAGCTCCATCTCAAATCAATCATCTACGAGCTGCTTTGGTTTTTGCGCGGCGACACGAATGTAAAATATCTCAACGAACACGGCGTCACCATTTGGAATGAGTGGGCGAACGACGATGGAAATCTCGGCCGCGTTTACGGCGCACAGTGGCGAGATTGGCGCGGCGAAAATGGAGTGCGCGTCGATCAGATCGACAACGTCATCGCGCAGATCAAAAAAAATCCGAACAGCCGTCGCTTGATCGTGAGCGCGTGGAACCCCGCCGAGATTGACAAGATGGCGTTGCCGCCGTGTCACGTCCTCTTCCAATTCTACGTCCAGGACGGCGAACTAAGCTGCCAGCTTTATCAACGCAGCGCCGATTTATTTCTCGGCGTCCCGTTCAACATCGCCTCCTATTCGCTGCTCACCATGATGGTGGCGCAAGTTGTCGATCTTGCGCCGGGCGATTTCGTTCACACCTTCGGCGACCTGCACCTCTACCAAAACCATCTCGAGCAGGCGCGCGAACAGCTCACCCGCGATTGTCGATCTTTGCCGAAGATGAAATTGAACCCCGCGATCAAAAACATTCACGACTTCAAATTCGAAGATTTCGAGTTAATCGATTACGACCCGCATCCCTCAATCAAAGCGCCGATCGCGGTGTAAAACTTTTCCGGCGCGCGCGGGTTCAAGAAAGTGTGAGGGTTCTAAGGGGATTGTCGATCTTGTGTTGTTGCGCTGCGTCTGCTTTCGCGCAAAACGGAAGTCCGTATCGGGTTGAAATCGATCTCGGCGCGCAGACCGCTTATTTGATTCGCGGGCGCTACGTCGTTCTGCAATCACCCATCTCAAGCGGACGCTATGGGCATCTCACCGAGACCGGCTCGTTCAAGGTCATCGAGAAAGAGATCAATCACCATTCGAGCATCTACGGCAAAATCGTTGACGCGAACGGCAGCACCGTCGTCGCTGACGCCGATGTCGACATGAAAGTTCCGCGCGGCGGAAAATTCATTCCCGCGCCGATGCATTACTTCATGCGCTTTCATGGCGCGGACGGAATGCACGCCGGCTACTTGCCCGGATATCCGGCGTCGCACGGTTGCGTGCGCATGCCGGAGCAAATGGCAATCGCGTTTTATCGCGCTGTCGATGTTGGCACACCGGTCACAGTATTCGGCCGGACGCCGCGCATAAATTATCGATACGGTTCGCAGCCGCAGCGCGGGATGCAGCCTTGGTCCGGCCGGCAGTTCGGCGATCCGCGATATCAACAACGCATCTACCCATCACAGCCGGCGCCGTGGGGACGCCCCTAACGACTCGCCGCGGCCGTTTCTTCTTTCGCTTTCTCAGCTTTCCAAACCGGGCCGTTCTTTGCGAACACGGGCGCTTCACTGCCACCGCCCATCGTTTCACCGGCCGCGATTTTGAATATCGGCAGAGTCGGATTTCCTTTGGCGTCTTTTTCGTACGAGACACCGTCCTTTTCGATCATGAGGAACGCTTTGAAATCGCCGCCGGGCCATTCGCCTAACAAGATCTCCATCGGATAACTTTGCCCGCCGGTCACCTGCACCGGATCGCCGACCCCGAGTCCTTTATACCAGCCCATCTTCGGATCGAGCTGGAGGCCGGCGCTGGGATAAAACTTCTGCGGCGTATGTCCGCTCGGATTCGTCGATCCACAATCAAGCACCACTTTACCCGCGAACCTAACGACGAGCACGTCATCGGCCATTCCGACGAAACGAAATGTGCCAGTCTCCGTCGGGATTACATTTCCTTTGTAATGCACCGCCCACATCTTCGGCTGCACGCGTCCCGCCAGATTAAAGGCCTGCGGTCCTTGCATTGCGTTGATCTTCGGAATGAAAATCTGTGTGGTGTAGAGCGGGTTCGGACCGACGAAATAATTCGCAAACGTCGCTTCATTCCAGCCGTTCACGAACTTCGACAGCTCGTTAGGGTAATTTTTCTCGTCGAGCTTGGATGGCTGTCCATTCCGCGTTTGTTTCAAGTCGTAAAACTTTCCGACTAACGAACCGCCGCCGCGCGATTCCTTGAATCCGAAAAACGGCACCGCCGCGCCGCCCGCGCCGCCGCCGCTGCTCGTCGTCATTCCGCCGGGATTAAAACTAACATCGACCCCGCCCGCGCCGGCCATTTTCACCGGCGGCGCGCCGAGCTTCGGCATCGCCGGCATTTCCGGCAGCGAAACTTTTGCGAGCCCGGTGGTGGTGATTTTCTTCGCCATCGACGGGGCGCTCATTGAGCTTTGCTTCTTCGCCATTTGCACTTTGTGCTCGAGAGCGCGCGTGGACGGATTCGGCGATGGCGGTCCCCCTTTGAACGTTAACTTTCGCGCCGCTTGATAATGCGTCACCACCAGGACCGTCGCGACCGCGCCGAACAAAACATGCACCGCGATGCTGATCACTAAAAATTTGCTCCCGAGGATCGTCGCGACCCAACGACGACGAGTAGTTGTCGATCTTTCCTCGTTCATTCTTCCTCGCTCACG
Source organism: Verrucomicrobiota bacterium (assembly GCA_041167105.1). Lineage (GTDB taxonomy): Bacteria > Verrucomicrobiota > Verrucomicrobiia > Chthoniobacterales > UBA10450 > JAJPGZ01. The sequence goes on along the minus strand of JBEEGX010000095.1, from coordinate 3,040 downwards.
GTGAAAGTGACGTTGTCGATCTTAGCGACCGCCAACGCGTCCAGCACATCGACGGTGCGCGAATATTTCGCCTGCTCATCGCTGATGATCGTGACGACGGCCGGCGTCTTCGCCGCGTCCGCATTTTGTTTGAGCCGCATCAAGGTCGCCTTCAGTTGCGGCAACTCAGTGCTCTTGGCCGAATCGAACGGCTCATCGTTCAAACTCACTTCACCGGTATCCGAAATTGTGATGATCTGTTCGTCGACGAAATCGGTCGATGTCGATGTTGCGGCCGTGCCGGGAAGTTGCGTATTCAACTCATTCTCGATCCGCACCGCGCCCGCCATGACCATGAAGAACAGCATGATCACAAATACGACGTCGATCATCGGCGCGATCTGAAATCCGAAATTGCCTTCGTTAGGATTAACCTGAACGCGCATTCGTTAGTCCTTATTCACCGATGAGAAGGAAATGTCGCTGATGCCGGCTTCGGCACAGGCGTTCATCGCTTGCGACACGTAAGTCGCGGGCACATCGCGATCGCCACGAATGATCGCGCGGAATGTTGGATTGGCCGTGCCGGTGACTTTCTTTTCGCCGGTCACCTTCGCTGTCTTCAATGGCTCAACCATCGCCGCCGCATTTGGAAAAACGCGATCGTCGAAAACGAACGCTGCCTTTTTATCTTTCCAGCGAACGTTCACCACCGTCTCGGCGCGCGAGTTATCTTTCTTCTGCGCGTCTTTCGCGATCGGCAGATTGATCGTCTTGTCGACCTTCAAGACCTGCGCCGACGTGATCGTCATGAAGAAAACGAGAATCGTCAGCAAGACGTCGATCATCGGCGCGACCTGAAATTCAGGTTCGCCCGATTCTGTTCCGCCTGCGCCCGATGCCATATGTCGATCTTACAAGATGTCGATCTTAGCTCGCCGGTTGCTCGGTGATGATCTTGCCGGTCTGGCCAGAGCCACTCGGCTGCACCAGCCAATTCGGAATCGCCGCATACAGCTCTTCATCGCCGAGATGCACACCGGCGAGCGATTCGTACGGCATCTTTCGAAACAAACGATTCACCGTGTCCTGAATGTGATGCAGCGACGCCATCGCGCGGTTCCGCAAAAAATAAAATGCCATGAACGCGGGAATCGCGATGATCAATCCGCTCGCCGTCGCCACGAGGACTTCGCCGATGGCCGCCGAAAGTCCCGACGGATCGCCAATCCCGGCTGCGCCAAGTTTCGCGAACGCCTTGATCATTCCGGTAACCGTGCCTAACAAACCGATCATCGGTGCGCACACACCGATGACCGACAGATAGCTGATGTAGGTTTGCATGGCCGAATTTTCCTTCGACAACTCACTCGTCATTCCTTCTTCGGAAACGTCCTTGCCTTCGCCTAACAAGCCGATGCCGACGCGCAGCACATTCGTCAGCGGCGACGGATTCTCTTTGCAATATTTGTAAGCGCCGACGTAATCGCCATTGCGGAACAGTGTCTTCACGTTTTCCTCCGCGTCCGGCGGCGCGACCCGCTTCTGCGAAGTGCGAATGATGCCGTCGCCTATTAAATAGAGCGTCGCGATCGAGCAGAGCGCGATCGGCACCATGACCCAACCGCCTTGCGCGATGGTTTGCCAAAGTGTCTTGCGCTGTTCGCCGCCGCCTGCCGCTGCCGGCGCTTGCGCGAATGCGCTACTCGCTAAGATCGACAATGTCACGAGCGCAAGCGCCGCGATGGTCCGAGCCGGACAGGCATTTCTTAGTTTTCGTTTCATAATTTCTTCAACTCCGTTTGCGCCGCGGCCGCTTCCGCCGATTGCGGAAAGCTCGCGATCAATTCGTTCAGCGTCTTCTTCGCATGATCGACATCATCAAGCCGGCGGTACGCGCGCGCGCTGCCTAACAACGCCGCCGGCATGAATTGTTTCTCCTCGTAATAAAAAACCGGCACGTGCAAATACGCCATCAACGCTTCGTCGGCATTCTTTTGCGCGAGCAACGCATCGCCCTTCGTCGTCCACGCATTCGCCAGCGTCGTCTCGTCTTTGCTGTTCTTGATCGCATCATCGCAAATCGCGACCGCTTTCTCGAAATCATTTTTCCGGATCAACGCGCCGACCAGTCGCAACTGCGCCGCGCGCGCCGTTTCCGGATCGGTCACGGATTTTTGAATCTCGCCCGCGAGCGCTTCTGCTTCCGTTTGCTTTTGCAACGCCGCGAGCGCGGACACTTTGATCAACCCCGCCTGCGCCCACCAACTTCCCGGCACGTCTTTGAATTGTGCGTAGTAGGCGACGACGGAATTGATTTCGCCGAGCGCTTTCTCCGCATCGCCGCGGCCTAACAAATCGTTCGCCGTTTTCAACGCCGCCGGTTCGGGAAATTCAACCTTCGCGATCTGCGCGACATGATAACCGACTTCGCCGCTGCCGGTGCCGACCTGCACTTTCGCCATCACCATCTCGCCGTCGCGACGCACACCTTGCGAGTCGAGTCTCTGGCCGGTCTTGAGCAAAACCGTTTGTGCGTTTGCGCTCAGCGCGACGAACAAGATCGACAATGATGCCAGTCCTGCTCGGACCAAGATCGACATCTTCATCCTTGCTGACCCAGCGCCTCCAATTTTTTCCGCGCTTCCGCCGCTTCCGCAAAGCTCGCCAGCTTCTCGTTGCGCAATAATTCGCGATATGTATTCGCCGCTTCCTGCTGCTTGTTCAGCTTCTCAAAACATTCGCCGCTGCGCATGTAGGCCCTCGCCACCCACGGCAGAAATTTCTGATAACCGACATACACGCGTTGAAAATATGCATTCGCTTCGGCCCAATGCTGCCGCTTCGCCTCGATTTCTCCTAACGAGTAAACGCTGAACGCCGTTGCTTCGCCGCGCCACTCGCGCACGGACGCGACTTGTTCGAAAACTTTCTTCGCTTCATCGAACTTCTCCAGCGCCAGCAGCGTCTTTGCTTTGCCAAGCGAGAGCTCTTTCATCTTCTGCTGCGCTGCGATTTTGTCTGTGCCGTCGCCGAAATAATGGAGCGCGGATTTAAGATC
>JBEEGX010000094.1:0-10476 GCA_041167105.1 Verrucomicrobiota bacterium | reverse complement strand
TCCCGTGCTCGTGCTCGAATCGGAGCTGCTTTACAGCACGAAGGGAATGGTCGAGCCGCTCGATGTCGATCTTACAATTCCGTTAGGCGAAGCGGAAGTGAAGCGTGAAGGCAGCGACGTCACCATCATTTGCTACGCGCAGACTGTTCCGCTCGCGCTCAGCGCCGCCGAAAAACTCGAGGACGACGACATTTCCGCGGAGATTGTCGATCTTCGCTCGATCAAACCGCTCGACGAGGAAACGATTTACAATTCGGTCCGCAAAACGCATCGCGTCGTGATTGTCGAACAAGACCGGCCGTTTGCCGGCGTCGGTGCGGAAGTTTGTTATCGCATCCAGAAAAATATTTTCGACGAGCTCGATGCACCGATCGCGCGCGTTTCGCAGGAAGACGTGCCGATGCCGTACAACGAGAAGTTGGAGAAAGCGGTGTTGCCGAACATGGACAAGTTAGTGAGCGCGGTGCAGAAAGTTTGTTATGCCTGAGATCCAAATGCCGAAACTCAGCGACACGATGACGGAGGGAACTCTGGTCGCGTGGAAAAAGAAAAAGGGCGACAAAGTTTCGGCCGGCGAAGTGATCGCGGAGATCGAAACGGACAAGGCGACGATGGAATGGGAATCGCCGGAAGACGGAACGCTCACGGAAATTTATATCGAAGAAGGCGGCAAGGTGAACGTGGGCGATAAGATCGCGTTCATCGGTGAAGAAGGCGAAGAAGCGCCGAAGGAAGAAAAGAAAGCCGAGCCGAAGAAAGAGCAGAAACCAAAAGCGGAGACGGAGAAACCCGCGTCGGCGAAAAAGCAGGAGAAAGAAACCGCGCCGGCGGAAGCGCAGATCGACAAGAAGAAAGCGGGTCAGCCGTCGCCAGAGCCGAAAGAAAAGCAAACAGACGAAGCTCGTGTGAAAGCTTCGCCGGTCGCGCGGCGCATTGCGGCTGAGCTCGGTGTCGATCTTGCGAATGTGCAGGGAACCGGGCCCGAAGGTCGCGTGACTGAGACGGACGTTCGCGGAGCGGCGAAGTCAAAAACGGCCGCGCCATCGCCGGCAAGATCGACAAGTACATCTGCGCCGAAAGCGGGCGAGGGAACGCGCATTCAACTTTCCGGAATGCGCAAGGGAATTGCCGAGCGTCTCGTGCAAAGCAAAGGGCCGGTCCCGCATTTTTATCTCAACATCGACATCAACGCCGCGCCGTTGATCGAAGCGCGCGCGGAATTGAAATCGGCGGGCGAAGATACGGACACATCGAAAATAACGGTAAACGATTTCGTTTTGAAAGCGTCGGTGATGGCGGCGGTGAAGGTGCCGAAGGTGAACGCGTCGTTCGACGGCGACTCGATTGTGCAATTTGCCGATGTCGATCTTGGCATCGCGGTCGCGATTGAAGATGGATTGCTCACGCCCGTGATTCGCGCGGCGCAGAATAAATCGCTGCGCGAGATCAGCGCCGCGGCGAAAGATCTCGCAACGCGCGCGCGCAACAAGCGGATGAAGCCGGAAGAATTTCAGGGCGGTTCGTTCACCGTCTCAAATCTCGGCGGCATGGGCATCGATTCGTTCAGCGCCATTATCAATCCGCCGCAGGGATTCATTCTCGCCGTCGGCAAGATCGACAAGGTGCCGGTGGTGGACGACGGCGACCAGATCGTCGTCGGTCAACGCATGTCGATCTGGATGAGCTGCGATCATCGCGTGATCGATGGCGCGCTCGGCGCGGTTTACCTAAAAGAGTTGCGCCAGCTTCTCGAAAATCCGGCGCTGCTTTTGGTCTAACAAATCGCGGTCAATCCGCCGCGACGATTTCCCACGTCATGAAATCATCGAGGTCTTCTTTGGTGCGACGCACGGCGAAGGTCATGACGGTGGCGTCGTCGAGCAGACCTAGGAAGGGAACTTCGTCCGGGATTAAATCGAACGGATCGACCAGGTAATTTAGCGCGGACACGATCGACAACATCGCCGGTTGCGATATCGCGCGGTATTCGCCGCGAGCATATGACCTAACGAGCCGCAGCATCGCGTGAAAGTATGCCCACGTATCTTTGAATGGATCCTTCGACATCAATGCGGCTTTTTCCGAAGCCTTGCCAAAGAGCACGAGCAGTCGTGCCGGATCGTTCATCACCGTCTTCGCGTCGAGAATGGCGCGGCCGTAGGCGTGGCTGCGCACGGCAGGCTTATCCATGCGCGCAAATTGCGCGGCGCGCTTTTTCGCAGGGCGGCGTGGTTTCGTCTTCTTCACAACGGCCGCTATGAAACCATCCCGCGGTCGGTCTGAGAAGCCGATTGTTAAGGCGAAGATCGACATGTAACTTCGCGCACCAATCGTGAGCGACCATCCGCCGGAGGAAAAACAATTGGAGACGACATCGTTCGTCATTCACGCCACCCGCGGCGTCATTCGCGATCCGCGCACGCGCCGCCGCGTCATGATGCTGCTCGTCATCCTTGCGGTCGTGTTTGTCATTGCCGGGTTGACGATTTTGCAGCCGCTGCTTTATCCGCACGAACATCCGTGGCGCGTCATCGGCTTTTGGTTGGTCTGCGTTTGGCTCACATTCACCGCAATCCTGATCGCGCTTTTCGATTTGCTCATGGTCCGTTTGGAAGCGCGCCGGGCCGAACGTGAATTGCGCGACAAACTGAAAAGATCGAGTCCGAGCGAGTGAACGCGCCTAACGAATGGAGGGACGGGCTCTGTCCCGTCCCAAATTTTGGGACGACACGGAGGTCGTCCCTCCACGCCGAAAGATGAACACCGGCTGGAAAACGCGCGAGCAAATGGAGCGCACCGAGCACGCGACGCTCGCGCCGTACGCGCAGAAATCGAGCGAATCGCGCGGACGAAAATATCCCGAGCCGAGTCACGCTTATCGCGCGGAGTTTCAGCGCGACCGCGCGCGCATCATTCATTCGCGGGCATTTCGCCGCCTCGAATACAAGACGCAGGTTTTTCTAAACGGCACCGGCGATCATCTGCGCACGCGATTGACGCATTCGATCGAAGTGGCGTCAATCAGTCGCACGATCGCGCGCGCGTTGTCATTGAATGAAGATCTCGCGGAAGCGATCGCGCTCGCGCACGATCTCGGACATTCGCCCTTCGGACATTCGGGCGAAGAGATGCTGGCCGAATGCATGCGCGAGCACGGCGGGTTCGAGCACAATCGGCAAAGCCTTCGCGTGGTCGAGCTGCTCGAGAATGCGTATCCGAATTTTCCCGGACTTAATCTCACCTTCGAAGTGCGCGAAGGTTTGCAGAAGCACCAAGCCTTTTACGATCCGCCTACGCCGGGCGAGGAAAAATACAAATGCCCATCGCTGGAGGGGCAGATCGCGAACCTCGCGGATGAGATCACCTATTACAGTCACGATCTCGACGACGCGGTCGATTTCGAAATTCTGAGCGCGGACCAATTGCAGGAGAACGAAGTGTGGCGGCGAAGTTGCGAGCGCGTGTTGTCGCGACATCCGGAGGCGCGCGAGCCGGAGCTGCACAAGCTCGTCGTTCGCGACATCATCGATGTGCAGGTCCAGAACGTGGTCATGTCGAGCGCGAATGCGATTGTCGATCTTGCGCCGCAAAATGCAGATGACGTGCGCAAGCAACCGAAGCCGCTCATTCGCTACAGCGAGGATTTGTTAGGCGCGAACCAGGCGCTGCGGAAATTTCTCTACAAGAATGTTTACTATCATCCGCGCGTCGCCGCCGTGAACGAGCGCGCCTGCGAAATGTTGCGCAAAGTTTTCGAAGCTTACGTTGTCGATCCAACGCAACTCGGCGACGTCGCCACTAAACGCATCGAAAGCGAAGGCCTGCATCGCACCATCTGCGATTACATCGCCGGCATGACCGATCGCTATTTAATCGATGAATACGCGCGAATCAGCGGTGATCAGGCCGCGGCGCTGCCTTTTTCATCGCGCAAATAACGAATCATCAAACGCAGTCGTTGGTTGATCGACAACTCCTCGAGCACGTGTTGGCGGCGCAGCGCGTCGCTGATGAATGTCGAGGCGACGAGATCGGCCAGCATTTCGGGATCGGCCAGATCGGAGAGATAGCGATCGACTTTGGTGGGCAATTGTTTGCCATGTCGTTTCAAGCCGGCGTAAAGCTCGAGCACTTTGGTCGCGAGCGCTTCCGTCTCGACCGATGCATTCGCGTCTGATTCCAACATGTCGATCTTCGCAATGGGAAACGGATGCTCTTGTTCGAATTCGGTGAAGCGGACGCGTTCGAGTCCCTGCAAAATCAAATTCGATGTGCCATCGCCGCGACCGACGCAAGCGCGGATCAACCCGACGCCGGCGATGTGGAAAAAATCTTTCAGCGTTTTCCAATCAGCGAGCTCGGGTTTGACCAACGCGACGGCGAAGACGCGATCGTGTTTGAGCGCGTAATCGAGCATCTCGCGGTAACGCGGTTCGAAGATGTAGAGCGGGAGAAGCGCGCGCGGGAACAACAATGCGCCCGGCAGCGGCATGACGGGAACCAGGTCTGGCAAGATCGGCGCAGCCATATCTCCTCTATAATTTATCGCACACCGGCGGCGCGAAGGGCGGAACGAAGTTGCGCGAGCGTGGGCTGGCCGGCGACGCGCGAAGTTTTCAGCGCGCCGTAGACAAAGACGGATGGAAGCTGCACCCGCGAAGCGAGCGCAAATTTTCCGATTCCCATGACGGCCAATGCAAGATCGACATGAGCATTCGCGGCGAAGTCGCGAAGACGCGCGAGCTGCGCCTGTGTGTCCGTGCGCGTGGCCGCTTTGAAGATATCCGCGCCTAACGATTTTGCTTTCGACGCCATTGCAGACAAGCGGCGCACGCTTGGAGTAGAATCAAAATCGTGAAAGGAAATAATGCGGCCGATCTTTTTGCGCCGCGCAAGATCGACAATCGACTCGAGCGCGTGGACGGAACGCAGCTCGATGTCGATATAGGCGGCGCGATCGAGAAATTGCGCGAGCAATTCGCGGCGTTGTTTGATCGACAACTTGTTCGCGCCGCCTTCACGCGGATGCCGCGCCGTAATGATGAGCGGCGCCGGCAGGTCCGAAATCTGCATGTCGATCTTGCAAAGATGATCGAGGCGCAATTCGAAAAAATCGGGCGGCGGTCGCATGCGCGCGGCGAGGCGCAACTCTTCAGCGCTCGTAATTACGCCGACGAGGCGCGGTCTTTTTTTGACCGATTGACGCGCAGTCATATCTTATCAGCCCGAATGTTGGGCGCGGGATAGCATGCTGGCACGGCGACAAGAATTAAACACGCAGATCCAGCAGCTGATCGATTCGTTTCTGCTGGCCTTCTGCCTTTGGCTCGCGCACACGCTGCGACTCTACGCCACGGTCTGGTTCAATCTCACGAAAACGATCGACCCGTTTAGTAACTATTGGTGGCTCATCGTCGTGGTCGTGCCGTTCGGTCCGTTGCTGCTCGATCTGCAAGGCTTTTACGATTCGTCGATCGAGAAGGACAAATGGAAATCGTTCGTCCAAATCATTCGCGGGATGATTTACCTGAGCATCATCGTGAGCGGCTGCGTGATTTTTTTGCGGCTGCCGCTGGCCAACCGCTCGGTGCCGATCCTGTTCATCGCCATCGCGACCGGCGTATTGTTGTTGAAGGAACGCATACTTATCAGGCGAATGCGTAAGCGCGCTCTGCACGGGCAACTGCGCGAACCGGTGTTGCTCGCGGGATCGCCGCAGGACATGGACGCGCTCGAACAATCCTTCACGCCGGATCAACGCCTGCTGCTCGACATTGCGGATAAGATCGACATCGAAAAGCAGCCGTTGTCGGATCTGATCGAGGCGATGCATCGCCATTCGGTCGCGCGCGTAATTTTTGCCGCGAGCCACGCGCAACTCCACCGCGTGGAGGAAGCCGTGGGCGCATGCGAAGTGGAAGGCGTGCCGGCGTGGTTGGTCGCCGATTTCATTCGCACTTCAATTGCGAAGCCGGACTTCGACGCATTCGCTGGCCGTCCCATGTTGGTCTTTCGCTCAACCCCGGAAGTTTCGTGGACGTTGTTCATCAAGGGAGTGATCGATCGTGTAACCGCGCTTGTGGTGTTGCTCATTGCCGCGTTGCCGATGGCGATCATCGCGCTCGGCATCAAGATGACGACGCCGGGGCCGGTGATTTTTAAACAGCGCCGCGCGGGCAAACACGGAAAGCCGTTCGCCATGTATAAATTTCGATCGATGTCGAACGACGCGGAGATGCGGCGGGCGGAACTGGAGCCGTTCAATCAAATGAACGGGCCGGTGTTTAAAGTGGAATCCGATCCGCGGATCACGCCGCTTGGGCGATGGCTACGCCGCACGAGCATGGACGAGCTGCCGCAGCTCGTGAACGTGTTGTTAGGCGATATGAGTTTAGTCGGGCCGCGGCCGCTGCCGCTTTATGAAGTGGAGAAGTTCGAAAACACGGCGCAACGGCGGCGACTTAGTGTGAAGCCTGGGCTGACATGTCTCTGGCAAATCAGCGGACGCAATCAGGTGCGCGATTTTTCGGACTGGGTGAAGCTCGATCTTGATTACATCGACCACTGGTCGCTCGGGCTCGATTTCAAAATCCTGCTCCGCACGGTGCCGGCGGTGCTGACTGGCTTCGGCGCAAAATAGCGGCGGCTCTGTACTATATATAGGTGCAGCGCCGGCGGCTCCGCTAAGATCGACAATTAACTCTCGGCTGAGGCGCGGTCGCGAGTCACCATGCGCTCGACGTACTTCGCGAGGATATCGAACTCGAGATTTACCAGATCGCCCGCGGTCGCGCCGGCGAGATTCGTCGCACGTCGCGTATGCGGAATTATCCAGACGACAAAGCTGTGCGGCAGAATTTCAGCGACCGTGAGACTGATTCCGTTGATCGCGACGGAACCTTTCGGCGCGAGATAATGCGCGAAGTCGGCCGGCAGTTCGACTTCGAGCCGATGGTCTTCGCGTTCTTTCGCGAAGGTGACAATGCGCGTCGCGCGATCAATATGTCCTTGCACGAAGTGACCACCGAAGCGCGCATTCGCCGCCAGCGGCCGCTCGAGATTGACCGGCGAATCGCGGCGCAGCGTTTTGAGATTTGTGCGCTCGAGCGTTTCCTGAAGGAGGTCGAACGTGATTTGTTCGGCGCGATGACTCGAGACCGTGAGACAGCAACCATTCACCGCGATGCTGTCGCCGGTGTGGACGTGTGGCGCGATTTGCTCGGCCGCGATTTGTAATTGCGTCCCGCGATCGGTCGCGCGAATCCACAGCACAGTGCCTACTTCTTCGACGAGGCCGGTGAACATTGCGCCTGACGTTCCTACAACTTTCGCCGGCGGACAACCTGGAAAGATTCGTTAGGCTAATCAGCGCTCGTTAGGGCTCATCGCAAGATCGACATGTTACAAGTGAGGGGCGTTGCGCGAAACGCAGCGAGGGATTTGCGAAATTTTTTACTAGGCACGTTCGCCGGAATCCGGTAGAACCACTTCCGATGGCGGGAGGCCGGACAAATGCCCGTCCAGACCGTTCAAAGATTTTTTAAAAAAAACCTTGTCAGCATAGCGATTCTTCACTAATCCCTACCCCAAACCTAACCCAACTCATGGAGAAACTAATGATCAGAAACGTACTAAAACCGTTAGGGTCCGTCCGCGTTGCTTTTGCAGTCGCAGTAGGAATTCCTCTTTTCGTGTTTTCAACCGCGTTCGCGCAAGAGCCCGCCGCTAGCCCGGCAGCTCAGACCGGCTCGCAAGCACCCCCGACTGCTGCTGGTGGCGCCGCTACCGGCGCGCAAGCCGAAGTCGAGCGCGTCGTCGTGACCGGTTCGAACATTCCCACTGCAGAAGAAGTCGGACCGAACCCGGTCGACACCTATCGTCGTGATGACATCACGCGTCTGGGTGTTCGCACTGCTTCGGACTTGATTACAAAACTGCCGTCAGTTGCCGGTGCCAGTATCACCGAAAACAACACCAACGGTGGTGACGGTAGCGCGCGTATCAACTTGCGCGGTATCGACCCGAAGGAAACGCTGAACCTGGTGGACGGACGCCGCGTCGCAAACGTCGGCTTCGCCAGCAATTCGCCGGATTTCAACATGATCCCTTTGGGTTTGATCGAGCACATCGATATCCTGAAAGACGGCGCTTCGCCGAACTACGGCGCCGATGCCGTTTCCGGTGTCATCAACGTGTTTCTCTATAAGCGGTTTCGGGGGTTGGAAGTGCAGGCCAGCTACGGCAACACCAACCTGGGCCGAGCGAATGATCAGGCGGAAGAAAGCGCCTATATCCTGGCCGGCACCGGTGATGACAAGACAGACATCGTTGTTTACGCCGGCATGTACAATCGCGCGGCGATCTTTTCGCGCGATGTCGATATATCGCATGACGCCGACCACTCGACTTTTGGCGGTAATGATGTGCGCTCTGGTAACTATGCCGGCCGTGTGCAAAGCCGAATGCTGCTGCCTGGCATCAAGAGCCCGACGCCGCACGCATTCCCAAATGTGCAAACCGACCCGCAATACGCGCCGCGTTTTTTCCCCGGTTTGCATCCGAACCCGATCTTTGGTCGCGAGCATGTGTTGTTTAACTTTGCCGATCTGACGCCAGCGATTGCGCCAACGGATCGTCAATACTTCTACGGCTCGGTTACGCGCGATCTTTGCGACAAATACCTGACGGTCTATGCCGACTTTAAGTATGTCCGCCAATTCTGGGATGGTGGTCTTGCCCCGGCGCCGTTTGTTCCGGACGTTTGGGTGGATACCGCTCATGCGCTCGGAATCAGCGGGCAAGGGGGATTCAGTGTCCCGACCCAAAACGCCTTTAACCCGTTTACTGTTGCAAACTACACCTCGGGTCCTGCTAACACCGCGAACCCGAGTTCGGCGCCGGTGGGGACACAGTTTACGACCGGTGTGCGCTATCGCGGGGTTGAGGCTGGTCTTCGCACCGACAAAATCCTGACCGACAACTATTATTTCACGGCGGGTTTGCGCGGCGAGCTCGGTGAATTCGGCGATTTCTTCAAGACTTGGACTTGGGACACCGGATTCCGCTTTAATGAAGATCACCGTCTCGAGCGTTTCGGCGGCATCATTAACAATAACGCCTTGCGCGCTGCATTGCTGGATACCAATCCGAACACAGCCTTCAACGCGTTCGGTCTTAATCTGAACGGTAGTAAGGTCCTGAATCGCGTCTTCGTCACGACCAACCACTTCGGCGCGCAGACGGAGATGTTACAGGATGCCAAGTTGACGGGCGACATGTTCAATTTGCCGGCGGGCCCGGTTTCGTTCGCCATCGGCGGCGAGCACCGCGGGGAGAAGACGTCGGACCAACCCGACGCTCTGACGGCATCGGGTCAAACAACCGGCGCGACAAACTTCGCTCCGACAAGAGGCAGCCGCGATGTATGGTCCGCATGGTGGGAAGTACGGGTGCCAATAACCAGCCCGAGCTGGAATTTCCCCGGTTTGTACAGTTTGGAATTAGGGTACGCTGAGCGTTATGAGAACTTCAGCGACTTCGGCGACACGGAGCGACCGAAGTTCACCATACGTGTTCAGCCGATCGAGGGGATAACCTTACGTGCGGGTTATATTGAAGCGTTTCATGCTCCGACCTTGGGTGAGCTCTTCTCCGGCGTCTCGCAGTCGTTCCCGAACGTACATGACCCGATCGCGAAGACAGGAACAGAGCCACAAATAGAGCAACATTTCGTAGGTAACGAGACGTTGCAGCCAGAGACGGCATATGAATGGACCTATGGCGGTGTGGTCACTTTCGACAAATTGTGGAGTCCATTGCAGGGCTTGACTCTCAGTGCGGACGTTGTCCACATCGATCTGCGCTCTTACACAACCCAGCTGGACGCGCAATTCGTTATCGACAACGAAGCCATTTATGGAACTGGAGGGCCCGGTAATACTGCCCCTGGTAATCAATCAACCACATTTATTCAGCGTGGCGTTCCATTAAGCGGCGGAGGCACGAATCCAACTGTCGGTCCGATCATTTTGGTTAACACACCGTTCGTAAACGTCGGACAGCTGATTTGCGACGATTTGGATTATGAAGGTGTCTATACCCTTCAAACGTCTAGGTTCGGCCATGGTGATATGGGAACGTTGACCGCAACATTCAACGGCACCTATATCTTCGATCGCCAGTTGCGGCAGACTCCTGAATCCCCCATTTTTGAAGTGTCGGGCAAATTCGGGGGCGGCTTCCAAGGCCCGAACGGTGGTGGCTCGTTCACCCACAATCGTTGGTACTCGAGCTTGTTCTATGACGGCGCGCCCGGGACCTGGCTGGGTGGCCTCGACATCGGTGCCACTGTTCACTACGTCGGCCAGTATTGGGATACCAAGGGATTCGGACCGGGCAATATTGCTCTCGGTAACTTCCCCTTGCCAAACGAACACCCAAAACACAACCGCAAAGTGCGCGAGTGGATCACGCTCG
>JBEEGX010000093.1:0-5091 GCA_041167105.1 Verrucomicrobiota bacterium | reverse complement strand
AAAGCTATTCGATCAGCTCCATTCACGTGCCACACTTCGAGCTTTGTGCCGCCCCTGCCATAACCAAACTAAGGGTCGGCGAGGGGCCACGAACGGGACCTAACCAAGCGCTGGAGCGAACCGCCACCCGACGTGTGTTCACATTTCAGATGATTAAAACAGTTTCAGTTGAAGGCGCGCTCGCCCTCGGTGGCGGTCGCTCACCTTGGTCTCGTTAGATCCGTTGGGCGCATCCGCATTACGGCCAGTCACGGCAGCACCCGCGATTGAAATTATGAAAGGCATTTCGATGAGGGCCTAATCCATGCGCAGCCGAGTACTTCTGGCGTGTGGATTTATAGCATTAGCGCAAACCCTCTACGCCGACGAGCTGACGCGGTGCGTGCAAGAGGAATTGCGTAGGCGCAATTTGTATTTCGGCGATGTGGATGGCCGGATGAATTCGGAATTGCAAGGGGCGTTACGTCGGTATCAGGGGCGCAAGAGTCTCGGCGTCACGGGTGAGATTTCGGAGGAGACGGCGCAATCGTTGAATGTCCCGGTCGCAGTGACGAAGACGGTGGCGCATTGGCCGGATGTGCCGGTGTTAAAGAGCGATGTCGCGCGCGAGTTGGCGGCGGCCGAGCGCAGCAAGCTCGAACAAACGTCGGCGCAGGAATTGTCGGCGGCGGAAATTTCACCGGCGGCGCCGGCGGAATCGCCGAGCGGCGTGCAAAATATTTCGCCGGAGCAAATCACGAAGTTAGTCGAGCGTTATTTACGCGATGCCGAAGGCGACGATGTCGATCTTCAGGTGGGTTATTACGGATTTCCGGTGGAGTATTTCGATCACGGCGCGGTCGATCGCGGTTTCGTTACGCGCGACACGAAGGCGTACCTGAAACGCTGGCCGGACCGCCATTATCAACTGACGGAGCCGGTGAGTTTTCGCGCCGGCGCAGCGGGCGACGAGTTGCAAATCGAGTTCACGATTTCATTCACGGTGCGCAACGCCAAGGCGACCGCGGAAGGGCGGACGCGCAACTTTTGGACGCTTCGACCGGAAAAAAACGGGACAAATTTACAGATCGTCCGAATACGCGAGCAACGTTTACATATTTGAAGAGTTTCATTGGTTAGGGCGTCCAATGGGTGGCAGTAGTTCCGGCTGCCCAGCGCCTTATGGCGCGACCCAACCCATGAGAGTTCAAACCAAAATCACGCTATTGCTCGCCCTCGTAGTGATGGCCTTCCTCGGCGGCCTCTTCGCCTTTCGCCTTTACGACCGGGCGAAATCGCGCGCGATTGCGCAACAACGTTTGCACGAACGCCGCGAATCGTTCGAAAAATTTCTCGATCACAACGGCGCCGCGCACAAAGCGCTGGTGGAAGATTACAGTTGTTGGGACCAGATGGTCGACGCGGTCGCAAAGAACGACGCGCATTGGCTCACGGAAAACATCAATCGCTCGACCCTCGACAGTTTTCACATTCAGGCGATCTGGATTTTCCGCGCGGACGGCACGCCGATTTATCCACTCACCTACGCCAACTTCGCCGATCTCGAGAGATTGCCGATCGCGCGGAGTGAATTGGGCCGGATTTTCGCGCAAGGACCGCTCGCACATTTTTTTCTCAATTCGCCGTATGGTTTGATGGAGATCCGCGCCGCAACCATTCATCCATCGAAAGATTTCGTGCGAGCGACCCCGGCACGCGGGTTCATTTTCGCGGGACGGCTTTGGAACCCGCCGACGCTGGATGAGATGTCGATCTTTACTGGCAATCGCATTCGTCTCACGCCGGTGAGCGAGACACCGCGCACGTTAGGCGTGGATGCGCGCGATGGCGCGGTCACGTTTGTGCGGCCGCTGCAAGGCTGGGATGGGCAACCGATCGCCGAATTGCTCGTGCGCAACGAATCGCCCGTCGTGCAGGAATTCAATCGCCGCAGCGATAATCTCGTCGTTTGCCTGATCGCGTTCGCGGTCAATCTGCTGCTCCTGCTTTCCATTTCGCTCTGGCGCTGGGTGCGTCGTCCGCTCGCGCGCATCATGGCCGCGCTCAGTCACAACGATCCCGCGCGGATCGAGCCGATGTGCGATGACAATTCCGAATTCGGCGAGCTTGCGCGCACGGTGCGGCAATTTTTCGCGCAGCGCGACGCCTTGCTTTTGCAAATGGAGGAACGCCGCGCCGCCGAAGAAACATTGCGCAAAAAGGAAAACGAGCTGCGCCAATCGCAAAAGATGGAAGCGATCGGGCGGCTCGCGGGCGGTGTGGCGCACGACTTCAATAATTTGCTCACGGCCATCATTGGCTACGCCGAAATCATTCGAACGCGGGCCGCGCGCGATCCGCTCGTTAGGCAGGATGCCGGGCTCATTTGCCAGGCGGGCGAACAGGCTGCCACGCTCACGCGGCAACTGCTGGCGTTCAGTCGTAAGCAATTTCTTCAGCCAAAAGTGCTAGACCTCAATGCGCTCGTCGCCGGTTTGCACAAATTGCTGGAGCGCGTTATCGGCGAAAATTTTCAATTGCGCGCGCAACTGGACGCGGTCGATGCGCGTGTCCGCGCCGATCCCACGCAGCTCGAGCAGGTCATCCTGAATTTGTGCGTCAACGCGCGCGACGCCATGCCCACTGGCGGAACGGTCACCATTCGCACGAGCAATGAACATGTCGATCTTGCGCAGAATGGCCACGTCATCGCCGACATCAAGGAAGGTGATTACGTTGTGTTGAGCGTGATCGATACGGGCATCGGCATGAATGCGGAAACCAAACGCCACATTTTCGAACCATTTTACACGACGAAAGAAGCAGGCAAAGGCACTGGACTCGGCCTGGCCACGGTTTACGGAATCGTTAGGCAAAGCGGCGGCGGCATTTTGGTCGAGAGCGAAGTCGGAATGGGCACGACCATTCGTATTTATCTGCCGCATGTGCAGGCCGCGATCGAGTACGTGGCGACGCCGACACGTTCCGACAGCATTTCAGCGGCGAGCAGATCGTCTACCCTGCTGGTGGTGGAAGATGATGATGCCGTGCGCCAGCTCGTTCGCGATGTACTCGAGGAAAATGGCTACACCGTTTTGTGCGCCATGAACGGCGCCGACGCCGTGCGCATCGCCGATCGTTACGAACACGAAATCGATTTGCTCGTCACCGATGTGGTCATGCCCGGCATGAACGGGCCCGAGCTCGCAAGCCGCTTGTCTTTTTCGCGGCCGGAAATGCGCGTGCTCTATGTCTCCGGTTATTCGGCGGACGAGATGGGCGATCACGGCGTGGCCGATCTCGCGGTGCAATATCTGCCAAAGCCGTTCAGCCCGCACACGCTTGTGCAACGCGTCCGGAAAATTCTGGCGACGACGCCGTGGTCGCTCGACGGTGAACGCGCCGACATCGCGCAATTGCAATTGTCGATCTAACAATGAAAGCGTGGCTGCCCATCACATTGCTAATCGCGGTCGCGATCTCGCCCGCCAGGTCTTCCGACAAACCGCGCGACGTTTACGCCGTTTGGTACAAAGTCCCGCCATTGTCGCTGGCGCATCGCCGCGCCGGGCCTAACGAATTCACCGCCGCCCACAATCGCCTTCCGCTCGGCACGCTCGTTCGCCTAACGAACCTGGAAAATGGCCATAGCGTGATCGTGCGCATTACCGACCGCGGTCTCCCGCACATCCGCGCCAAGATCGACATCTGCAAGGAAGCGGCCGAGTCGCTCGGATTCTTACGACAGGGCACCGTGCGCGTGCGCATGGAAGTCGTGCCGAGCGCGCCGGCATCGGCCACCTCAGATGGCGCTGCGGTTGTGGCGCATTGATTGCCTGCTCGCCGTAGCATTTGCGAAGGCGGGTCGATCTTACAAGGTGCCGAAGTAACGATCGCCCGCGTCGCCGAGGCCGGGCACGATGTAGCCGGATTCGTTTAGTTCGGGATCGACCGCGGCGGTGATGATTTGCACGTCGGCGTGCTGCGAATGCACTTGTTGAATTCCGGCGTCGCACGCCACCAGCGTGATGAATTGAATTTTCGCTGCGCCATTTTTCTTCAACAGTTCCAAGGCGGCGCACGCGCTGTGGCCAGTCGCGAGCATGGGATCGACCAGGACAACTTGCGACGCGCTCAGCTCCGACGGTAATCGGCAGAAGTAAGTCGTCGGCCGCAGACTTTTCTCGTCGCGATAAATTCCGATGTGTCCGACGTTCGCTTCCGGCAAGAAGCGCGACATGCCGTCGATCATGCCGAGGCCGGCGCGCAGAATCGGAACGATCACGACCGGGCCGGCGAGAATTTTGCCGGCGCATTTTTTGAGCGGCGTTTCGATTTCAATCTCTCTCGTTTCCCACGCGTGCGTCGCATCGGTTAGAAGAATGATCGACAGCTCCTGGAGATTGCGGCGGAATTCGTCGGGCCGCGTTGTCTTCGCGCGCAAGATCGACAACTTCGCCGCGGCCAGCGGATGATCGACAATCGTAACCGTATGCACGCGGATTTGGTTTACCGCAGAGGGCACAGAGAACACAGAGAAAAATCCGGAGTTCAATTCATCTCTGCGGACTCCGCGTTCTCTGCGGTTGTCTAATCGGCAACTGTCCGCATGTTGTTGGCGAAATTCGATGCAGAAAGAAATCAAACGGCGCTATCCCATCGGCGCGGAAATCATCGGCGAAAACGAAACACATTTTCGGGTGTGGGCCCCGAAAGCGCGTAAGATCGACATCGTCATTGACGGAGGCGCCTCGCACTCGCTCACGCGCGAAGCCGATGGATATTTTTCCGGCGCAATCGAAGCGGGCGCGGGAGATCGTTACCGCTTCCGCGTCGAAGACGGCGAACAATTATATCCCGATCCGGCGTCGCGCTGGCAACCGGACGGACCGCACGGCGCGTCAGCTATTGTCGATCCAACCCATTTTAAATGGAACGACGCCGACTGGCCCGGCGTGCAGATGCCGGGACAAATCATTTACGAATTTCACGTCGGCACATTCACGCCGGAAGGAACGTGGCGCGCCGCGGCCGAAAAGCTGTCGATCTTGCGCGACGACGGCATCACGCTGCTGGAGATGATGCCGATCGCCGATTTCCCAGGCGAATTCG
>JBEEGX010000092.1:0-3897 GCA_041167105.1 Verrucomicrobiota bacterium | reverse complement strand
ACGTCTCGGTATTGCCTTACGTCCAGGTTTACGGGCGCAATGGCAAATTGGTCGGCAATGTCGAGGGCCTCGATCCCGACGGAGTGAAGCGCTACGTCGCGCAGGCGAAGAGCAGCGCGCACTAAGTTTGTAAGATCGACAACCCGCGATCAATCCGCTGGCGTCGCCGCTTTTTCGTCCGACCGTGAACAAAGTTGAGGGAGAAATTTATGATCAAATCGATTCTTGGAGTTCTGTGCCTAGTCGCGGCTGTGACGATCGCAATCGCGCAACCGACCAGTAACAGTCCCGATCCGAAAGCCGGCGCGGAGATGACCGGCACTATTAAAGAGTACACCGCGGGCACATCGCTCGTGCTGGAAACACTCGCACCTAACGAGCCGGTGCAATTCAAGCTGAGCAAAAGCGTCACCTATAACGACAAAGACGGAAAGACGATCGAAGCCGCTGGCCTAACGAAGAACCAGAAAGTGCGCGTGCACTACACCAAAACCGACAGTGACAATGTTGCCGACAAAATCACATTGATCGGCGATTAAGCGGTGCACGTGGACCGTGCCTTGGTCCGGCTGATGTGAAAGCAAATCTTAGAAGCATTTGAATGCGGCCGGCGGAGAGCCGTCCAAAGGCGAGGGAGGATAGGGATATGATAGAACCGACGATTACTCAGAACTGCGCGCTGTATTTAGTGCAGCACAAAATGTCAAAACGACGCCCCGGATTTTTCCGGCGATTTCGCATGCCGATTTCGGCGCGGCGTTCCGGACGTTCAGGCGCAGTCGCGAAGCGAACAGTCTGATCGTTAGGCAACGTTAGCTTTTCGCAAGATCGACATCTACTCGTCAGTTGGGGTTGGCGTTACGCTCGTATGCGCTTTACGCGAGCGGTGCGGACGCGGAGTTGGTGAATGTGGCAGCATCGCCTTTTCCCGCCGGGGGTGCTTGAAATCGACGTACGGAAGCGGCTGAGGATGTTTGTCGCGGTAACACTTCGTCGTTAGGCCAAGCAGGAACGCGGCGCAGATGAAGGCGATGACCTTTTTCTCTTTCGGAACAAGGACGAGATAGTAATCCCGGAAGAAATCCCAGCGTTGTTTCCAACGCTTCTTCAATTCTTCGGCTGATCTTTCAGGCGCGGCCGCACGCGCAGCGATTGGTAATTGCGCTTGATGTTCTGATCGTAGTAGCGCGTCTTCGATTCGGCCGAGATCAAATCGCGATACACGGATGGCGGGACGTTTACGTAGCGATAGACGGCGCCGTTCGCGAACTCTATCTCGAGAACATGTTTGCGTTTGCTGTAGCCGACGCTGGCGATGCCGCTCGATTCCACGCGCACACGCGGAATGTGCGATGTGAGAGCGCCGGATGGCGGCGACTCTTCGCCGGTCGCGACCGAAGCGACGAAGAAGATCGACAATATGGCGGTACCTAGTCGCATCTTTTCCAGTCTAACAAATTAGCTCCGCAAAGTCGATCCGCGACCGCGTAAGATCGCCATCGACAAGATCGACAATCGCCCTACGAATCCTGTCACGTCTCGGCCGGATGTTGACCTGAGCGATAGGGGACCGGCACGTATTCCACCGATGGCTGCCGCCGCATCGGTTGGGGATACAGCTGCATTAGGCGCATTACGTTTTCCGGCATGTTGCTGTTTACCGGCAGGCCGAGCTGGCGCGCGCGATCGCACGTGATCGGGAAATCGTGCGTCCAGGTTCCGCTCGTCATCAGCTTGGCTATTTCCTCTGCTTTTTCGCGCGGATGTTTGTCGCTCAACAACTCCGTCACTTCATGGCGCATTTGCGCGATGGCTTTTTCCGATTGGTCGGCGAGAATCAACGTTTTGTCGTCCACTTTTTCGACTGGTTTTTGATGCGCCGCGCGCACAATCGAGGCGGCGGGATATTCGCCGAGTTGCGGATCGACCGGACCGAGCACGGCGTGTTCGCTCATGACGATCTCGTTCGCGGCGAGCGCGAGCAATGTGCCGCCGGACATCGCGTAGTGCGGCACGAAAACGGTGACCTTGCCTTTGCGTTTGAAAATTGCGCGCGCGATTTGCATGGCGGCCAACACCAAGCCTCCCGGCGTGTGCAGGATCAAATCCAACGGTATGTCCGAATCGGTGAGATGAACCGCGCGCAGAACATCTTCGCTGTCGTTGATGTCGATGTACCGGTACAACGGAAAACCGAGCAGGCTCATCGTTTCCTGCCGGTGCACGAGTAGGATGACGCGCGATTTTCGTTCGCGCTCGATGAGGGCGATCATGCGTTTGCGCGATGCTTCCAGAAATTTTTGCTTCATCACCGGTTGCAGCATCGAAAGCATGAAAAATAGCCAGAAGATATCCATGGTGTGTTCCTTTCGTTAACGCCGGCGCGGTTCCCACGCCCATTCGAGCGCGTCTTCATCGGGTTGGAATTGCCGCTGTCGTCGCGCGAACAATCCACACAACAGCATGCCCGCGATAAATCCGCCGATGTGCGCCCACCACGCAATGCCGCCGACTTGATTGGGACCGACCAATGCCGCGGTGCCGGCAAAAAATTGAGTGAAAAACCAGACGAGAAGATAAAAGACAGCGGGCACTTCGAAGAAGAACGGGAAGAACAGAATCGGTATCATTACGACCAGGCGCGCTGTCGGAAACAACAGCACGTATGCGCCGAGGACGCCCGCGATTGCGCCCGACGCGCCGACCGACGGAATCGTCGAGTCCGGATTCGTGAGCATGTGCGTGAGACCGGCAAGGCTGCCGCACAACAAGTAGAAAATGACAAACCGCACCGGCCCCATGCGGTCTTCCACGTTGTCGCCGAAAATCCAGAGCATCCACATGTTCGCGATGATGTGGAACCAGCCGCCGTGCAGAAATTGATGCGTCAGGATCGCCCAATAATTGTCGACGGGGAACCCGATGGCCTCGGCCCATTCCGGATGCGCATAGCGCGCCGGAACAATGCCGAACAAATAGCAGAGTTGTTCAACCGTTTGCGGCGGGAGCGACAGCTCGAAGAAAAACACGATGACGTTGATCAAAATCAACGCTCGTGTCGCTATCGGCACCGAGTGGCTCGGCACAGAATCGCGTATCGGCAGCATCGCTAATGTATCGCGGCCGCGATGCCGTTCGGCTTCAACGAAATGAAGATGTCGATCTTGCTCCTTGTTACTTGTTAGGCGACGGAGTCGCCGGAAGATCAGAGCTGAACATGTCGGCCGCGCACTTCCAACTTCCGTCGGCCTGCTTTTTCCAAACCTCGAGATACTTTCCGCGCTCGTTCGTGCCGTCTTTCTGGTTCATTTCGTACGTGCCCGTGATGTAACCGAGCTCGCCCGATTTCGCGACTTCCACGCGCGTCGTTTTCCAATTGATCGTCGTTAGGCCATCGACAAATCCTTTCCAAAGCTCTTTGATCCCATCCTTCGTCGTGACGGTCGCGGCATTTGGGGGAAGCACGATTGCGTCGTTCGAATAAAACGACACCGTCTTCTCGACATCTTTCGTGCTCGCGACTTTCGCCCATTGTTCGTCCGCTTCGCGCAACGATTGTTCGGCCTTCGGATCGGCCGCGAAAGCGCCGCAAGTGAATGCAAACAGAAACAAAGCAACGGCAGCTTTTCTTTTCATGGCGCAATCGAACCTGGCGAAATCGACGTTGTCGATCTTGCAATTGTCGATCTTCACGGTGTTTCCCGAAAAACTTTCTGCACAAGCGCCTGGAAGCGCGGCTCGTTCCGCACACTGTCGTAAATCGGATCCACCTTTAGCAACCAGCAGGCGCTTTCCTCATTCTCGTAAGCTTTGTCCAGCCAATCCAAAGCCGTCTCCTTTTCTCCGAGTCCGAGATAAATGGCAGCGAACGCTGACGAATTGACGTATTGCCGTTTT
>JBEEGX010000091.1:0-4022 GCA_041167105.1 Verrucomicrobiota bacterium | reverse complement strand
GCGCAAATGCGTTGCTGTGCGTTATCTGCACCATCCTCATCGTCTCCGCGATTGGTGCCAACGTTTTGCTCAATTGCGTGACGCGCTTCAATGCTGCATCGAGCCAGGTGCGCGGCTGGAAGGAATCGCTCTACGCGGCCGAAGCCGGTGGCGACATCGCTTATGCCGAGGTGCGCAAAACAATTCTCGATCCAACTCACGCATTTGCGGGATGGACATACACCGGCGGGGTGCGGAGCAATTCGCCGGTCACGTTCGGCGTGAACAATCTCACCGCCGCCAGTGCGGTTGATACATTTTGGGTCGACGGTAATGGCAGTCCTTGGTACCGAATTCGGGCAAACGGCACCGCGCCGGTGCTCGGATTCAAGCGCGTCGGAATGGACGACCGCATGGGTGTCGGGACACGCGGTGATAGCTTGCTGCGCAAAATCGATCTCCACTACGATCATTTCATCGCCACCTACGGACCAAAGGGTGACGGCGTTGGTAAAGCGCAGGTGGCCGTGCCGCATCCGCAGGTCACGCGCCGCATCGAACTTGTCGCTTCACCCGTTACGCCATTCGAAGCGGCGGTAAAGGCGATGGCGTCGTTCTCCGGCCCAGGCTCGGCCGGTGTCATCGACAGCTACAACTCGAAAAACGGCCCCTATTATTTCGCCGCGAACAATCCGTCGGATGCGCATTACTCCGATTCGCACAGCGGAGGCGTGATGGTCGACACGGCCGAATTTTCCATGAACCAGGGGCCGATCTACGGATCGGTTACGACCAACGGCGGCACCGTGAAACCGTCATCTCTCATTTACGGCACGATCGACAATAACGTGCCGTTCACACTGCCGCCTTTCAAAATGCCGACTAACCTGCCGGCGCCGCAGCCTTCTCCCACGAACATCACCAACAACACCACGATTACGCCGCCGGCCGCCGGCACTGCCTCAAACCCGACGACATACCTCTTCTCTTCCATCACCGACGACCTCACGATCAACAAATTTTCGACCGCCGAAACTTACGTCGCCATTCACGTCACCGGCGTCATCGGTAACAACAACAAGGGGAGCATCACCGTCAAATCCGGCGTTCACGCCAAGATTTATTTCGACGGCAACATTGAGCTCAAGGCGCGCGATATCGACAATCAGGCCGGCCTTGCTGCTAACCTGCAATTCTACGGGATCAGCCCGAGCGATCCTTCGGTAGTCCAGCGCATTGACATTAATCCACCGGGCACTTTCGCCGCGACCTTCTATGCGCCGAGCGCAGATTATCACATGAACGGCAACCCTGACCTGCTGGGCGCAATCGTCGCGAAAACCTATTACGGCAACGGCAACACCAGCGTCCATTACGATCGCGCTCTCGACACCAACGGCGACATAGTCGATTACCGCATCGCCAGCTACGTCGAAGACACTCGTTAGGCCGGCCAGATACAATTGTCGATCTTGCCTGGTTAACCATTCGGGTTTACAAATCGGTTGACAACCGTGCCCTGCGCTCGCAAAGTCACCGCTCGTTTTCCAAGATGCTCGCGCCCACCATTTCCTCGTTTCTTCCCAACCGCGGCGAGCCTTCCATCGTTCAATTCCAGGCGCCGGCCACCGTCGCCCTCAGGTCCTTGCGTAATATGACTGCTCAACTTCTCCAGGAAGCCGGCCAAGTGATCCCGAACCAACAAGTCCTCATTAACGTCGTTTCCAAACGCGTTCGTCAGCTCGGCCTCGGACATCGGCCGATGGTCGAGACTACCCTGCGCATGTCGCTCATGGACATCGCGCTCAAGGAAGTCATCGCCGGCAAGCTCACTTACGAAGCGATCGTTCCCGAGGAAAAAGCCTAACTAATCGCCGCCGCCCGATTGCGGCGCTAAGATCGACCATGGCCGCCGAGTCGATCCTCAATCGCAAAGCGCTTCGCGATTTTCACATCCTCGATCGCTACGAAGCCGGCATCGCGCTCAAAGGCAGCGAAGTAAAATCCATCCGTGCCGGCAAGGCCAACATCGGCGACGCCTTCGTCCGCATCGAAAAGGGCGAAGCCTTTCTCTACAACGCCGATATTCAACCCTACGAAAAAGCCAGCCACGAAATTCCCGCGCCCAAACGCACGCGCAAACTTCTGCTCCATCGCGGCGAGATCGACAAACTCTACGGCGAATCACAAGTCGGCGGCCGCGCCCTCGTCGTCCTCAAGCTCTATTGGAAAAGCGGAAAGCTGAAAGTGGAGATCGCCGTCGCGCAGGGCAAAGTCGCGCGCGACAAACGGCTGGACTTGAAGAAGCGCGCCATCGATCGCGAAACGCAACGCGAAGTCGCGCGCTTCAACCGCAAACACGGCTAACAATTCTTCTGTGGCGGCGGTCTATGACCGTCGCAAACTTAACAAGATCGACATGTCCAAATTTTCGTTTCGCGACAAAGCCGCGCTCATCACCGGCGGCTCCCGCGGACTCGGCTTTTTGATTGCCAAAGAACTTTGTCGTAGTGGCGCGAACGTCGCCGTGCTTGCGCGCAGCGTGGAGGAATTAACCCGCGCGAAAACGGAGTTGGAAAAACTCGGCGGCAAAGTTCTCGCCATTCAATGCGACCTGCTTCTGCCCGCGCACATCGAGTTCGCCGTCCAACAAACACTCGATCGTTTCGGCAAGATCGACATCTTGATTAACAACGCCGGCATCATCGAAGTCGGCCCTCTCCATCACATGAAGCGCGAAGATTTCGAATGCGCCATGCGTGTGCATTTTTGGGCGCCCTACGAATTGACCATGCAAATCATTCCGCACATGCGCCGCAATGGCGGCGGCCGCATCGTCAATATTTCCTCCATCGGCGGCAAAGTCGCCGTTCCGCACATGGCTGCGTACAGCGCCAGCAAATTCGCGCTCACCGGATTTTCGGATGCATTGCGCGCCGAGCTCGCGCACGACGACATCCACATCACCACCGTCGCGCCCGGCCTCATGCGCACCGGTTCCGAAATCCACGCGAGATTCAAAGGCGATCACGGCGCCGAGTACAAATGGTTCGATCTCTCCATGAAAATTCCGCTCGCCTCCATTTCCGCCGAGCGCGCCGCGCGGAAAGTTGTGGCCGCGTGTCGTCGCGGAAGCCCGGCACTGATCATGCCCTTCACGACCTATCTTGTCATCGCCGCAAACAACCTCTTCCCAAATCTCAGCGGTCACATCGCCAAACTCGTGAACCGATTCCTCCCGTCGCGTTCCGATGAAAGCGGCGACGAAGCACGCTCAGGTTCAGAACTTAAACGTTGAGCGTTGGATGTTGAACGTTGAGCGTTTGCTTCCATCATGACGAAGCGCTTATTCGTCGCCATCGACATGCCGGACCCGGTGCAGCGCGCACTTGTCGATCTTGATCCGAAAATCCCCGGCGCGCGTTGGACGGATGCGAACCAAATGCATCTCACCCTGGGCTTCTTCGGTCACTTACAGGAAGATGTCGATCTTGCCCTACGGGAAAAACTCCGCGCCATCGAGTTCGGTGCATTCTTCCTTCCCATCACTGGCATCGGAACATTTCCGCCGAAAGGCGCGCCGAAAATAATTTGGATCGGCGTCGGCAAAGGTCATCCGCACTTGTTTCAAATCCACAAACGCGTCACCGAAGCTGCGCTCTCTGTCGGCATCGAGCCCGAACTGCGTTCATGGCATCCGCACATCACTCTCGCGCGTTGTCACGACGTGTCGTGGCAATCACTAAAAAATTTCCTGCGGGATCACGCCGACTTCGACGCCGGCATGATTCGGGTCGACGCCTTTCATTTATTTTGCAGCGAGCTCACACCCGCGGGTGCAATTCACACCTGCGAAATGACAATTGGCGCTAAGGAGTAGATGTCGATCTTGCGCTGGGAATGAGAATTCCGTCGCGCATTCCGTGGATCATTTTTTTGTCAGCCGGAACAATGGTGGCGAGTGCGCCGCGCAATTTCACCTTGTCGGTCTCGACGAAATAATACGGACACAAACGCACGCGGCCTTTCATGATTTTCAATTC
>JBEEGX010000090.1:0-9131 GCA_041167105.1 Verrucomicrobiota bacterium | reverse complement strand
CGTCGTTCGCTTTCACACCGAGCTCGTTCAGGAACGCGGTGAGCTTCGGTGTTTTCGCGGAAGGATCGACAAGCAACAGAATGCGGCCCTGTTTGTTCCAAAAATCGCGCAGCAATTTCATCTCGCGATCGGACAAATCGTATTGCGGTCCGGCGATCATGACCGTCTTCACTTCGGGGGGCACTTCCGGTTCGCTTTGCAGATTCAATTCCTGAAACTTGATGTTTTCGTTCTCGATGAATGTTTTCAAGATCGAGATCGGACTCGCCGCTTGTTGCTGTTGCTGGAACGGATTCGGCGGCGGCGCTTGCGCGATCGACGGTTCTTTGTGTCCGGTGATGTAACCGAGCACGTTCTTTTTGCCCTCGACCAAATCAATCATCGCGCTCGTCACCGCTTCCTCGCCTTTGAATGCGGCCACGCGCGGTCCTTCGCCGAATTGCATCCCGGAGCGGTCGATCTCCGCCATTTCCGACGCCTTCACCGTTTTGTTTTTACCTTCGTAATCGATCACGAGCAGCGGCTCGTCGGTCACGACTTTGTATTTGTCGAAAACTTCTTTCGCCCGCGAAAGATTGCGCTGCGGATCGACATTCTCGATGTCGATCTTGCCTTTGCCGGCGTATTGATACTCGGTCACCAAATTCTGCACATCAGCGCTGATCGGTGTGTCGGCCGGGAAGAAATTCGTTATGCGAATTTTACCTTTCACGCTATGCAGGAAACGCTTCGTCTTGTCCGAGAGCGTGTATTTCTGCTCGCGCGAAAAATCCCAGCGCCGGTAATGCTGGAGCCCGAGATAATTCACGAATGCGGCGATGATTAGCAGCAGGACAATCTGCACGACGACATTCGCGCCGATCTGTAACCGGCGAATGCCTGTTCCAGATGAAGATGTCGATCTTGTCGTTGTCGATCTTTCTTCAGCCATAACTTACAGGCGCCACTTGCGCGTTTGAAATGCCTGATGCGTCAGCACCAGCATCACGATGGTCATGCTCGTGTAGAAAACGATCGGCCGCGTGTCGATGACGCCGCGCGACAACGTGGCCATGTGTTCGATCGCGGAAAAATAGCCGAGCACCTCCCGCATCGACGAGCTGACATCGAGCATGATGAATTGAATAAGTCCGAGGAAGAACAGCAACGTGATCGCACAAAAAGAAATGATCGCGGCGATGATCTGGTTCTTCGTCAACACCGACGCGAAACAGCCGATCGACAGATAAAACGAGCCGAGCAAGAACAGCAGTAGATACGATCCCCAATACGCGCCCCACGAACCGGCGGCGGTTTGGTGTGTGACGCGTTCGAAAAAGAAAAAGTAGAGCGTGGTCGGGAACCAGAGCACGAGGTAGAAAACAAGCGCGCCGAAAAATTTTGCGAGCACGACTTGCCAGTCGCGCACCGGCGCAGTGAGCAAGGGCTCGATCGTGCCGAGTTTAAATTCTTCGGCGAAGAGCCGCATGGTGATGAGCGGAAAGATCAAAACGAATGCGAACCAAAAGAAGATGTTGTTGAAGAATGCTTCCTCGACCGTGTAGCCCATCTGCCGCTGATTCATGTAGCTGATCTGGAAATAAAAATTCACGCCGCACACGAGCAGGAAGAAAACGAGAACGATGTAAGCGATGGGCGAGTAGAAGTAACTGCGCACTTCGCGGCCGAGAAGGGTGAGAAATTTTCTCATGGTAAGATCGACATCTTCATGCCGCGGTGTCCGTGTGCGTGATTTCGACGAATACGTCCTCGAGCGTGGCGCGGCGCTGGGTCAATTCACGCAAGGTCCAATGCCGCGCGGCCGCCAAACGATAAACTTCTTCGCGCACATCCACGCCGGATTCGACCCGTAGCGAAAAGGTTTTCCAATCGCCGTCGGCTTGCGCCGTGACATCGCGCACGCCGGAAATTTTCTCCAGCTCTTCCGCGCCATTGTCGTTGCCGGTCTTCGCTTCGACGACGACACCGCCGGCCTGCCGAATCTGGCCTAACAAATTCTCCGGTGTGTCGCATGCCTCGATCCGCCCCTTGTGAATGATGATGACGCGGCTGCACGTCATCTCCACTTCCGGCAAAATGTGCGTCGAAAGCAAAATCGTGTGTTGCTTGCCGAGATTTCTGATTAGCTCGCGCACCTGCCGGATTTGATTTGGATCGAGACCGATCGTCGGCTCATCCAGAATTAACAAATCAGGTTCGGCCACAAGCGCGTCCGCCAAACCGACGCGTTGCCGATAACCCTTCGACAAAGTCGCGATCAACCGCTTCTCAACGTCTTTCAATCCGCAAAGTTCCTGCACGTCGCCGACGCGTTCGGTGACACGACGATGCGGCACGCCTTTGAGCGCCGCGCGATAGTTCAAATATTCCGTCACGCGCATGTCGTTATAGAGCGGGACGTTTTCCGGCATGTAGCCGAGACGCTCACGCGCTTGCAGCGATTGTTCGAAAACATCGAAGCCCGCGATGGACGCGCGGCCGGAGGTCGGCGGCAAAAAACCGGCGAGGATGCGCATGGTAGTCGATTTGCCGGCGCCGTTCGGCCCAAGAAATCCCATGATCTCGCCCTGGCCGACTTCGAAATCCAAATCGCGAATGGCGGTCGTGCCGGCGTAGCGTTTTGTTAGCTTTTCGACTTTGATCATTTGAAAATCACTTTGTCAGACAACCGAACACGCTTCGCGTTGCTAAAAAAATTTGTCAACGCGCCGCCAGCGTCACCGTTTCCACGCGCTGGCCGCTGCCGTTATCGCGAACAACGCCTACGACAAAGTCGACACTCGTCCCGCTTTGCGCTTTCGCCAGCAGCCGCTCCACATCTTTTGTCGAATTGACATCGTATTTTCCGATTCGGTAGACGACGAGGCCGCGTTCGACGCCCGCTTGCTCCGCCGGACTGTCCGGCTCGACTCCAGCCACGAGCACGCCGCGACCGGCGGCATAACCGAGCGCATCCGTCAGATCACGGGAAAGATCCTGCAGCTGCAGTCCGAACAATTGCTCGGCTTTCGATGTCGATCTTGCCGGCAGAGTTGATTGTCGATCTTGCGGTTTTTTCTGCGCGACCTTCCGAAAGTTCGCGACCGTGTCGCGCACCATGTCCGCCGGAACGGCAAAGCCGAGTCCCTGCGTCGGCACACCCTGCGGGGTAAACGCCATCTTGGCCGAGCTCACACCGACAAGTCTTCCGGACAAATCGATCACCGGTCCGCCGCTGTTTCCCGGATTAATCGCCGCATCGGTTTGAATGAGATTCTTGTATTCAACGTTGTCGATGGTGATGTCGCGTCGCATTGCGCTAAGCACGCCGCGGCTGATGGAGCTGCCGTAACCGACCGCGTTTCCGACGACGATCACTGTTTGCCCTAACAGATTCGGCGAAACATTATTCAAGTCGATAAACGGAAAATCGCTTTTGCCATCGACTTTGATGAAGGCCAGGTCCTTCTTGTCGTCGCCGGTGATGTAATGCGCGCTGTAAGTTTTTTCGTCGTTCGTTACGACTTCGATTTTTAAATCCGCAGCGCGCTCGACCACGTGCTGGTTGGTCACGATGTAACCGTTTGGATCGACAAAAAAACCGGTGCCGAGACTTTGCAGGGTCTGGCGAATCTCGCGTGGACGACTGCGATACTGGCCAAAAAATTGCGAATAGAATTCATCGATCGGATCGCGTACCTGCCGGCGAATAACGCGCTCGGTATTGATGTTCACGACCGCCGGGAGAACTTTTGCGACCGCGAGCACAGACGGCTCGTCCGCCGGATTTACCTGCGCAAATACACATGTCGATCTTGCGAGCAATGCGGCAAGGATTGCGAAAGTTCGTAATCGCATCGGCGCTGAACTAACGGGCTCAATTCGGACTGTCAACTTGCCGCCGCGCGCATCGGCGCGAGATTAGATCGACATGGCGATCTCGATTGCGGCCCGCGCAAACCTCGAATTGATCGAGGAGAACTATCAGCGTTGGAAAACGAATCCGCGTGATGTCGATTCAAGCTGGTCGGCGTTTTTCGAAGGATTCGAGCTCGGGAATTTGCCGCAGAAGAATGGCGCGGTGAAGCGGGCCGATCGCGAAAGCCCGCTGCAAACGCGCGTGGATGCGCTGGTGTATGCGTATCGGACGCTTGGCCACACCATCGCGCGAGTGAATCCGCTCGCGGACAAGCGCCCGGAAAATCCGTTGCTCAGTCTGCGCGAGCTCGGCTTCTCAGAGAAAGATGTCGATCTTCGCGTGTCGTCGAAATTTTTCGCGGACGGCGAAGTGATGACGCTGCGCGAAATGATCGCGCGCCTGCAGAAAATTTACGCCGACACGATCGGCGCCGAGTTCATGCACATCCAGAACACGCGGATCCGCAACTGGGTGCGGCATCGGCTCGAGTCGCGGCCTAACAAAGCGCAAACGCCCCGCCAAACGCAGGTGGCGTTGCTGCGCGCGTTAATGGAAGCGGAAACGTTCGAAGTTTTTTTGCACACGCGCTACGTCGGGCAGAAGCGGTTTTCGTTGCAGGGCGCGGAATCGCTCATGGTGATTCTCGACACGGTGCTGCACAAATGTCCGCCGGCAGGCGTGGAGGAAATCTGCATGGGCATGGCGCATCGCGGCCGGCTCAACGTGCTCGCAAATCTTTTGCGCAAATCGCTCAGGCTTATCTTCACCGAGTTCAGCGAGAATTACGTTCCCGATTTGGTCGCCGGTGATGGCGATGTGAAATATCACCTCGGATATCACGCGGTGCGCAAGCTCGGGTCTGGCGGCGAAGTGGAGATTCGTCTCGCAGCGAATCCGAGTCATCTCGAAGCCGTCGATCCTGTGGTCGAAGGCGTCGCACGCGCGCGCCAACGCATTCGTAACGACACCGAGCATCGCAGAAAAGTTTTGCCTTTGCTCATTCATGGCGACGCAGCTTTCGCGGGGCAGGGGATCGTTGCCGAGACGTTGAACATGTCGCAACTGCATGGTTACGGAACCGGCGGCACGGTTCACGTGGTAGTGAACAACCAGATCGGATTCACCACGCTGCCGGAAGATGCGCGCTCGTCGATGTACGCGACTGACATCGCGAAGATGATCGAGGTGCCGATTTTTCATGTGAACGGCGATGATCCGCTCGCGTGCATGGAGGTGAGCGAGTTCGCGCTCGATTTTCGTCAGGAATTCGGACGCGACGTTGTCATCGACATGTATTGCTATCGGCGTTACGGGCATAACGAAGGCGACGAGCCGGCGTTCACCCAGCCCGATCTTTACGCTAAGATCGACAAGCACCTTTCGACCGCGCAGCTCTACAAACAGGAGCTCTTGAAATCGGGGACGTTGAGCGACGACGATGCCGCTTCGCTCGAAATCGAATTCCAACTTCGCCTCGAGATGGCGAAGGAAGAGGTCGAAGCGATCGAGAAAGAAAAAGCCGGTTCGAAGGCGCAATTCAAAGAATCGAGCGCCGTTTTTCAGCCGGAATACAAAGGTTCGCCGATCGCGACGGCGATCGACGAACAAACGCTGCGGAAAATTGTCGATGCCCTAACGACTGTGCCCGAAGGCTTCAACATCCAACCGAAGATCAAACGCATCGTGCTCGATCATCGCCGCGAAGTGTTGGAGAAGAACGAGAAGTTCGAATGGCATTATGCCGAGCAGCTCGCGTTCGGTTCGCTTCTACTCGAAGGAATCAATGTGCGTTTGTCGGGTCAGGACAGCGCGCGCGGAACGTTCTCCACACGTCACGCCGTCCTTTACGATGCGAAAACTGGCGCGCCCTATGTGCCGCTCATGCACATGGCCGAAAACCAAGCGCGCATCTGTATATATAACAGCCTGCTGTCCGAAGCGGCCGTGCTCGGCTTCGATTACGGCTACTCGCTCGATTACCCGAACATGCTCTGTCTTTGGGAAGCGCAGTTCGGCGATTTCGTAAACGGCGCGCAGACGATCATCGATCAATTCATCATCTCCGCCGAATCGAAGTGGCAACGACCGAGCGGAATCGTGTTGCTCTTGCCGCACGGTTACGAAGGGCAGGGCCCCGAGCATTCCAGCGGCCGCCTCGAGCGCTTCCTGCAACTTTGCGCCGAGGATAACATCCAGGTCTGTAACCTAACGACCGCCGCGCAATACTTCCACCTGCTGCGCCGGCAGATGAAACGCGATTTCGTAAAACCGCTCATCATCATGACGCCGAAAAGCCTGTTGCGGGCCGAGCATGCGTCGTCGCCGAAGGAAGATTTTCTGAAGGGGCGGTTCGAAGAAATTCTTGCTGAACCGAAAGTCGAGAAGCCGAAGCGCGCGATCTTCTGCGCAGGCAAAGTTTACTACGACCTGCTGAAGTACCGGGACGAACAAAAGATCGACAACGTCGCCTTGATTCGCGTCGAACAGCTTTATCCGTTGCACGAAACGAAATTGAAATCGCTCACCAAATCGTTCCCGAAAAATGCGCCCTTCGTTTGGTGTCAGGAAGAGCCGGAGAACATGGGCGCGTGGACTTTCATCGAGCCGCACTTCCGAAAACTTTTCAAACGCGAGATCGCGTATGCCGGCCGCGACGCCGGCGCCAGCCCCGCCGTCGGTTCATTGGTGCGACACAAACGCGAGCAGGCCGCGCTCATTCGCGAAGCGTTTTCTGTCTAAACGTTCGACGCCGCGCGATCATTACGCATACTAATCACGCGCATGCCTATCGAAGTTAAAATTCCGGCCGTCGGCGAATCGATCGAGAGCGGCGTCGTGTCCGTCTGGCATAAAAAATCAGGCGACTTCGTTAATGCCGGCGAGCCGTTGTTCACGCTCGAGACCGACAAAGTTTCCACCGAAATCGTCGCCGAAAAAGCGGGCGTACTCGAAACGAACGTGCCCGAAGGCAAGGAAGTGAAGATCGGCGAAGTCGTGGCGACGATCGATGATTCGAAATCCGCGCCGACCAAACAGGAGCCGACAGCTGCGGATAAACCGCAGGAGAAAGCGACCACGAGCGCGCCGCTTTCGCCATCGGTTCGGCGAATTGTTGAGGAGGAAAAACTTCAGCCGGAAAAAATCTCCGGCACCGGCAAAGACGGACGATTGACGAAGGGCGATGTAATCGAAGCGGCGAAGGCGCCCGCGGAAAAGATCGACAAGGTACAAGATCGACAATCAGAAGACGGCCGCGTCGTTAGGCGAAAGATGTCGCCATTGCGCCGAAAAATTGCGCAGCAGTTAGTCATGGCGCAGCACACCGCCGCGATCCTCACCACATTCAACGAATGCGACATGAGCGCCGTGCAAAAACTTCGCGCCGATTCACAGGAAGCCTTCACCAAAAAACATGGTGTGAAGCTCGGCTTCATGTCGTTCTTCATCAAGGCCACGGTCGAAGGATTGAAGACCGTGCTAACGCTGAACGGTCGCATCGAAGATGAAGATTTCGTGCAGAACAATTTCTACGACATCGGCGTCGCCGTCGGCACCGAGCGCGGTCTGGTCGTGCCGGTCATTCGCGATGCAGACAAAAAATCTTTCGCCGATCTCGAGCGCGACATTGCGGATTACGCGGTGAAAGCGCGTGAAGGGAAATTGAAGATCGAGGATTTAACCGGCGGGACGTTCACGATTTCGAATGGCGGCGTTTATGGCTCGCTCTTAAGCACGCCGATTCTCAATCCGCCGCAGAGCGGAATTCTCGGCATGCACAAAATCATGCCGCGGCCCATAGCGATTGACGGCAAGATCGACATACGTCCCATGATGTATCTTGCGCTCAGCTACGATCATCGCGCAGTCGATGGCAAAGAAGCCGTCACCTTTCTCGTGAAAGTAAAAGACTGCATCGAAGATCCGAAAAATTTGTCGCTCGATTTATAAATGGAAAAATTCGATGTCGTAATCATCGGTTCGGGTCCGGGCGGATATGTGGCGGCGATTCGCGCGGGGCAGCTCGGATTGAAGGCCGCGATTGTGGAGAAGGACAAGGAGCTCGGCGGGACTTGTCTCAACATCGGATGCATTCCGAGTAAGGCGCTGTTGACCTCGAGCGATCATTTCGTTTTCGCGCAAAAGGAAGCGGCGAAGCACGGCATCGTGATCGGCGGTGTACATGTCGATCTTGCGAAGATGTTGCAGCGCAAAGACAAGGTCGTGAAAACGCTGACCGGCGGTGTGCGCGCGTTGATGAAGACGAACAAGGTGACGACGTTTGAGGGCACGGGCACGATCACTGCGCCGGGAAAAGTTTCGGTGAAATCATCCGCGGGCGAAGCGCAAGAGGTCGAGACGAAAAACATCGTCATCGCGACCGGCAGCGTTCCGGTGGAACTGCCATTCGCAAAATTCGACGGCAAGACAATCGTGAGCAGCACGGAAGCGCTGTCATTTACGGAAGCGCCGGCGAAGTTGTTAGTCATCGGCGCGGGTGCGATCGGGCTCGAGCTGGGGTCGGTTTGGTCACGGCTGGGATCGGAAGTGACCGTGCTCGAATTTTTACCGCGCATCGCTGTCGGATTCGATATGGAATTGTCGAACTTGTTGCAGCGTTCGTTAACGGCGCAGGGCATGACGTTTCATCTCGAGACGAAAGTCAGCGCTCTGAAAGTGGATGGCGATCGTGTGACGGCAACGGCGACGAAAGCAAACGAAGAGCTGACGTTTGAAGCTGACAAAGCCCTGGTGTCGGTCGGGCGCAAACCGTTTTCGGAAGGTCTCGGCGCGGAGAAGGTCGGTGTCGCGCTGGATGAAAAGAAACGCATCAAGATCGACAATCACTTTCGCACGAATGTCGAAGGTATTTACGCCATCGGCGACGTGGTGGCCGGGCCGATGCTGGCGCACAAGGCGGAAGAAGAAGGGATCGCGTGTGTCGAGATCATCGCCGGAAAATCTGGTCACGTGAATTACGACGTGATTCCAGGAATCATTTACACGAACCCCGAACTCGCCGGCGTTGGCCTAACAGAAGAGCAGGCGAAGGAAAAAGGAATCGAGTATCGCGTCGGCAAATTTCCGTTTCGGGCGAACGGACGCGCGCTCGCGAATGAAGATGCCGATGGAATGGTCAAGTTCATTGCCGACGCGAAGACGGACCGCATTCTCGGCGCGCACATTTTGCAACACGCCGCGTCGGAGTTGATCGCGGAAGCGGCGAGCGTGATGG
>JBEEGX010000089.1:0-7778 GCA_041167105.1 Verrucomicrobiota bacterium | reverse complement strand
TCTCCTGACAACGCGGCAGAAATACGACATCGTCGTTTCGGAACCATCAAATCCTTATCGGGCGGGTGTCGCAGGATTATTCACGAGGGAATATTACCGATCGATAGACCGTTGCCTGAAACCGGGCGGCTTGTTTTTTCAATGGGTACAGGCCTATGAAATCGATGATCGAACGATGGAAATTTTCTATCGCACGCTCGGGTCGGTTTTCGCCAACATCGAATCATGGCAAACGGAATCGGGCGATTTGCTTTTGATGGCATCGCATGAGCCCGTTGCGTACGATGTCGAAAAATTACGCGCTCGTTTGAGAGAGGAACCATTTAAGACTGCGCTGTTATCAGCCTGGCGCGCGGACGGCTTCGAAGACTTCCTGGCGCATTACGTGGGAAATCAGGCAGTGGCCGAGACCCTGCAACACTTTAACCAAGGACCGCTCAACACTGATGACCGCACTATCATTGAATTCGCTTTCGCTCGAAGCGTAAATCTGATGAACGGGTTTCGACTGGCAAATGTGCGAGTGGGTGCAATCGGCGCGCACGCCGATCGACCACACTTAGTAAACGGCGAGATTAATTGGGCGCGCGTAGACGAAGGGCGATTGTCGACAAACGCACTGCTCGATCGTATCCCGCAATTTCTTGCCACACTCACTGCGGCACAACGAAGCCGAGCGGCGGCTTTTACAGATTACACCGCGGGAGATTTATTGGGAGCGCTCCGCAATTGGCGCGCGCAATCCGATGAACCAACAACAATCTCCGAATTGTTGCTGGTGAGTGAGTGTCTCGCCGCTGAAGGTGACAGCTCTGCGCTCCCGTACATCGACAAGTTAAGCGCGGCGTTGCCGCTGGACGCAGATGCCATCCGCGCGGAATTCTTGTGGCGCACACAAAAACCACAAGAGTCAGTTGAAATCTTGGTGAAATTTTTTCAGGCCTTACGTGAAGATCCATGGCCGGCGCGCGAATTGATCGAGCGTTCGCTCACCCGCGTCGAAGGCATCGCCAGATCGGATCAATCGAAAAAAGCGACCGGTCTCGTTTACGATGCTCTGCGGATGCCCTTTTCGGTTTTCACCAACGAGACCGATCGTCTGGGCACGCTGTTGAGTCTCTCTGCTTATCTGGACGACAACAAACCAGGCGAGACAACGCTTGCCGCGCTGGGAATGTTTGAGCCCTATCCGTTATGGCAGCGCAAGTTTCTGCAAGGGCGCCGCGATTGTTACACCGCCTTGAACTCGCCATTGGCCAAACAAGCGCGACACGACTTCGACGAGTTCATCGAACACGAATCTGCTACCGCAGACGTTTTTAGATTGGTCAAAGAGATCGAGGCGCGCGCCGGCGCAAGCTCGAACTAAGATTCGCGCGGAACAAGAAGATTTCGGCCGGTCATCTCGCCAGGTTGCGGAAGGCCGAGCAAGAACAGAAGCGTCGGCGCGATGTCAGCGAGTATGCCATCACGGCAGCGAAACTTTGCGGCATCGTTAGCGACATAAATGCAATGCACGAGATTGGTGGTGTGGGCGGTGTTAGGCGAACCATCGGCGTTTCGCATTTGTTCGCAGTTGCCATGATCGGCTGTGACAATGCATTTGCCGCCAAGATCGACAAGTTGCGGAATGATGCGGGAAACACATTCATCGATTGTCTCCACAGCTTTGATTCCGGCTTGCAGAATGCCGGTGTGGCCAACCATGTCGGCATTGGCGAAATTCAAAATGATGAGGTCGTAGCCCGCCATGCGCGCCAGGACTTCGTCGGTCACTTCCGGAGCGCTCATTTGCGGCTGCAAATCGTAGGTGGCGACTTTCGGTGACGGAATAATTTGTCGATCTTCGCGTGGAAATGGCCGCTCAATCCCACCATTAAAGAAATAGGTGACGTGCGGATACTTCTCGGTCTCGGCAATGCGCAATTGCGATTTGCCGGCGCCACTGACGACTTCGCCGAGAATGTGAACAAGATTTTGCGGCGGGAATATGTACGGCGACCGATAGGTCGCGTCGTACTCGGTCAGCGAGAGAAAATCTACTTTCGGCCAAACTTCGCGATCGAACCCGTCAAAGTTTTCGAAGAGGAATGCTTGCGACAATTGGCGGGCGCGGTCAGCGCGAAAATTGAAAAACAAAACAACGTCGCCGTCGCGCACGCGTTGCTCGTTAGGCAAGAGAAAGATGAGCGGCGGCATGAACTCATCGGTTTTGCCGAGATGATATTGTCGATCTAACGCGGCCGCGGGCGAATCGTTGCAGATTTCGCCGCGGCCCAACACCACCGCGTCCCACGCTTTTTTCGTGCGGTCCCAACGACGGTCGCGATCCATCGCGAAATACCGGCCGACGATTGTCGCAATGCGCGCGCCGCTTGGTCGCAATTGCTCTTCGCAAATTTTCAGATACTTCGCGCCGCCCGTGGGCGACGCATCACGACCGTCCGTAAACGCGTGAATGATAATCTCGGGAACGCCGGCATCTTTCGCCGCGTTCGCGAGCGCGATCATGTGCGCATAATGACTGTGGACGCCGCCATCGGAAACGAGGCCTAACAAGTGCAGGCGATGCGTGCGTGCCGCGGCGAACGCTTGTTGCAGGACGTCATTATGGGCGAGTTCACCGTCGGCGATGGCTTTGTTAATTCGCGTCAAATCCTGATAAACAATGCGACCGGCGCCGAGATTGAGATGGCCGACCTCGGAATTGCCCATTTGCCCTTCAGGCAAGCCAACATCGAGACCGCTGGCGCTGAGTTTTCCCCACGGATAATCGCGGTAGAGCGCGTCGTGAAATGGTGTGTGCGCGAGCAATGTGGCGTCGCCGTTTTGTTCGCGTTGCGCGCGCCCACCGGGGTTGATTCCCCAACCGTCGCGAATCATTAGCATTACCGGTGCGGCCACGCGCGGAGTGTCGCGACGGAGCGCAAGATCGACAAGTGCTTTTGCGCGTGCGGCGTTGACAAGCGCGGAGACGCGGCGCTAGATCGCGGCGTGAAGTGGCGGAATCAATTCCTCGCGCTCGTCTGCCTCGTCCTCTTCGCCGGTCTGGGTGTTTTGTATTTTCAACAGTGGGTCGTGCAAAAACCTTTCGCCATTATTCTTTTTGTCGGAGAAGGGCTTTCGGCACGCGAGCTGGCCGCGACGCGATTGTACGTCGGCGGTGCCGACGCTCGACTGGCGCTCGATTCAATGCCGAATTTGGCGCTGCTAATGAATGCATCTAAAGATTTTGCCGTTCCGGATCAGGCGGCGGCAGCGACCGCTCTCGCTACCGGCGTGAAAGTAAATAACGGTTCGTTAGGCGGCGTTGGCGAAAACGACGAGCTATTACCGACCGCGCTTGAACTGGCGCGGCAACACGGTCGTGCCACAGGGTTGGTGACGGATTCACGCCTAACGAGCCCGGTTTGTGCCGCATTTTTCTCCCACGGTCGCACCATTAACGATACGGAAAACATTGCGCGCGATTTAGCGGAAGGTCAGAAGATCGACATCGTCATGGGCGGAGGAGCCGCTGATTTTCTTCCGTCGACAAAAAATGGCCGGCGCAAAGACAACCGTGATTTGTTGCTCGAATCGCGCGGCAACGGTTATGACATCGCACGCACTCACTCGGAGCTCGAAAATATCCCGGCGTGGCGACGCGCGCGATTGTTCGGCGCGTTTGCGGATGAGGAATTCGCGTTTCCCGATCAGCTTCAACAGGCGAGCGAACAACCGACGCTCGCCGATATGGTGCGACGCGCGATCGAGCTCTTGCAATACAACAGCCGCGGCTACCTGCTCGTGGTGGACGCGGGGTTAATGCGAAAGGCTGCAGCGCAGAATAATGCGGAGCGAATGTTAAAGGAAATCGCAGAGCTCGATCGCGCGGTGGCGACGGCGCGACGATATGCCGGTACAAGATCGACAATCATCGTTTGCGGTGACGTCGCCATCGGCGGCATGAGTATCAACGGCATGCCATTTCGACGTGACAGCGGCATTGCGCTGTTAGGGCTAAATACGCGCGGCGAACCGTGGATCACGTGGGCGACCGGTCCGAACGGCGTCGCACCATCTCGCGCGGCAGGATTACCTGCGGATAAGCCTGAGTCCGCGGCATCTCGCGACGCATCGCAGAACGAACCCGCGGCGTTTTATCTAAACGACGCTCTTAACACCGCCGAAGATGTGGTCGCGTTCGGCAGCGGCAGCGGCACGGACGCGCTGCAGGGCGTCGCCGACAACACCATCGTGTTTCGATTAATCCGCGACGGTCTTTAGTCGCGACGCAATTCCGTCGATGTGATTACGGGCTCGTCGGAACGAGGACCGGCACGAACGTGAACGGCGGCGGATCGGGCAATCCCGGCGGAGGTCCTTCCGCTGGCGCCTCAGCACCTTCGGACGGAATGTCTT
The DNA here is from genome assembly GCA_041167105.1 of Verrucomicrobiota bacterium. Classification (GTDB taxonomy): domain Bacteria; phylum Verrucomicrobiota; class Verrucomicrobiia; order Chthoniobacterales; family UBA10450; genus JAJPGZ01. The sequence goes on along the minus strand of JBEEGX010000089.1, from coordinate 3,374 downwards.
TGCTTTCGCCCAAGTCTTTGCCGTCGACGACCGATTTACCATCGGATTCAACGCCTTCGGAATCAGCGGCCAGTAATGCGTATGCATTGGCTTTGCGAGAGGCGATTGTCGATGTTGCGAACACCCCGAGACGCGAAATTTCTCCGGGCGCGTTTACTTCGAACGTAAGCTTGATGTAACGAGCTTCGTTTGGCCTAACGAGCGTCTTTACCGCGCCGCCAGTTAGCGCTTGTGAACCGATTTGTTCCCAGCGATTGCTTTTTGCAGAGAGCTTCGTCGGCGAAGCAAAAATAGTGACACGACCCGCGGCACCTTTGTTCATAAACGACAAACTTCCGATCGACTCGATTTTGGGCAGCGACACAACTACGGTAGTTGAACCGGCCGAAACTGCATAACCGGTTGCCTGGACGGCTGTGCTGGGATCCGCACTAACCAATGAAATCTTTTGGCAAAGTGGCTCACCGGCAGACAGCATCGAAGCCGTTGCGACCAATGAGAGAATGCCGACGAATGTTTTAGAGATGAACGCGTGTGTGCTCATAATTTCCATATCCACAAAAAGGATGATACCGATACTGCCTTGCGCGTGCAAGAAAAATTTGCAGTTCGTAGCAAATTGTTTTGCTGCCACGACAACTCAGCGGCCCGCAGCCGCAGCGCTCAGCTAGTTCTGGGCGTACAATCCGGAGGCGGCGGCGCGGTATTTACGCGCGCCCGAGTAAGCGTATAACGGGACATAATTACCGTTGCCAACCTGCTCCGCACGATAGGCGTTCCAGTTAATTGTCGGATCGAGAACGTAGTTTCCGGCGCCTGTGTTCCACTCAAGCCACGCGTGCGTTTTACGACTGAGCGAGGTCCGCTTACCGATGACTAGTTTGACACCTTGAGCGCCAGCTGCCTGCATTTTCTGGTAAAGTGCGACGGCCTTACCTTTGCAATCAGCGACTGGACCTACTTGGACTTCGGCCGGTGTCTTCCATTGCGGGGTGAAGCCGTATGGAATCGCGCGGAGATCAGCCATCCAACGGTTCACCACATCGAGCGATACATTCTTGCTCGAGGCAATTTTGGAGGTGAGCACCGGCTGAATGCGAGTCATTTGATGGTCGTAGGGCGTGGCCGCGACCAAGAGCAAGGATGATTGAGCAAAACACGCCGCCGAGGACAAACAGACGAGCGCGAGGACGTACAGGAAGATTTTCTTAACAGCGAAGGGTTGGATGCTTATTAAAACCATAATGAGTATAATGACTATAGCAGCGGCCGTGCCATGGTCCGGTCAGCGGCCACAGACGTCGCTTACCACAGCAAGGACCCCAGACGATTTGGGTAGATTTGCAGCGCGCATTTGCGTTGCCCCCACATCGGAGCAACTACATTCCACGTGCAAATCCCGGCTCTCTGCCTTGCTTTTCTGGTCTCCGGCGCCAGCGCCCTTCTGTTCGAGACGTTGTGGTTGCGACTGTGCGGACTCGTATTCGGCAACGCCGTTGTCTCGGTCGCACTCATACTTTCAAGTTTTATGACCGGCCTAGCGCTCGGCGGCGCAATCGCTGCATTCGGCCTGCTTTCAAAGCGACGACCACTTCTTAGCTATGCATTGCTTGAACTCGGGATCGGCGTCCTCGGATTCGCGATCGTATTCTTGATCCCGAACGTAGGAACTTTCACCCACCCGCTATTCCGATTGCTATCCCAGCACGAAATAGCAATCGACGTGGCTCGGTTTGGCGGCAGCTTTGTAATCCTGGCACTCCCGGCGACGGCCATGGGCTTAACGCTGCCGGTCGCTATTTCGGATCGGGTTTTCGAGCATCATAAATTCCGACGCGCGCTCGCCATCTTCTACGGCTGCAACACGCTTGGTGCGGTCATCGGCACACTCAGCGGCGAAGGCTACTTAATCCGTGCGTTTGGAGTTGGCGGCACCGCCCTTACGGCGGCGGCTTTAAATCTTTTCGCTGCCGCCATTGCCTTCGGCATGCTGCGCTTAGATCGACAATCATTCCACCTTCCTCCTCGCGGCGGTCTACGGTTTCAATGGTCCCAATGCCGTCGGGTTCACCGTTTCCTCATCGTCACTTTCGGAACAGGCGCCTTATTGCTCTCGCTCGAAGTCGTCTGGTTTCGCTTTCTCCGTTTGTATATTGCTTCAACCGCTACCGCCTTCGCGATAATGCTCGCAGTCGTTCTTGCCGGCATCGCCCTCGGCGCGATCGCGTCGGCATTTTTCCGCCATGAAGTTTCAGCGAAAGGCCGCAAAATCCTCGCGAATCTGCTGCTCGTCGCCGCCATCGCAACACTTGCGACATATGTTTTCTTTCCGATGTCGATCTTGCAGCGCTTCGCCGCGTCCTGGCATGACTTCGTCATCGATACGTGGAAGGAAATCGCCATTGTTTCCTTCGCCCTAATGTTCCCGACCGCGTTTGTCTCGGGCATGCTTTTTCCGCTCACGGTCGACGCGATCGAAGCCGAAGTGTCGGATCGAACGAACAGCGTCGGCATCGCCGCCCTGCTTAACACTTCGGGCGCAGCCGCCGGTCCGTTAGTCACATCATTCGTCTTGTTGCCGGCGTTTGGTTTTCAAACTGCGCTGATCCTTTGCGCCCTCGGTTATGCGCTGCTCGCAACTTTGTTAGTCCAATGGCCGCGTTTTTCCGATTGGCGTTCCAATAACGTCACCGCCGGGCTGATGGTGGTGTTTGCCGCCGCACTCATTCTGTTCCCCTATCGACGAAATGAAAGTCACTTCGCGCACGCGCGACAACCATTTGAAGCCGACGGTTCGCGCCTCGTCTCCAAACGCGAGGGCAACTCCGATACCTGGCAGCTGCTCCGGCGCGATCTGTTCGGACAGCCGTATTACTGCCGTTTGCTCACGAATGCGTTTTCGATGTCGAGCACGCAATACCCGAATCAACGCTACATGCGTTTGTTCGCGTATCTGCCGCTCACGCTGCAACCGCGTTCCGAGCAAGCTCTCTTGATTTGTTATGGCTGCGGCGTCACCGCCGACGCGCTCACGCAAGATCGACAACTTCGTCACATCGACATTGTCGATCTTTCAAAAGAAGTTCTCGATCTCGCCGATTATTATCCTGGCCCAAATCCCTTACGCGATCCGCGCGTGACCACCTTCGTCCAGGATGGCCGTTTCTTTTTGCAGGCGACCACGCGCAAATACGACGTCATCACCGGCGAACCGCCACCGCCGAAAGTCGCCGGCACGGTTAACATCTACACACAGGAATTTTTTCAGCTCATGCACGATGCGCTGAACGATGGCGGCATTGCGACATTCTGGTTGCCGATTTACCAACTGAAGGTCGACGAAACGAAAGCGATCCTGCGCGCCTTTCACAACG